>DNZD01000082.1 GCA_003504855.1 Cytophagales bacterium | reverse complement strand
TATAGCTCCGGCTTGCGCGTATCAGAGCTTGTTGAGTTGAAAAGAGCCAATGTATACTTTGACCTGGGCTTTTTACGGGTGGTGGGAAAGGGAAATAAAGAACGACTGGTGCCTATCGGAAAAGATGCCATGAAGTATCTCCGGATCTACCTCGAGGAAATCCGGGTCCACGTGCCTGTACAAAAAGGCTTTGAACATTTTGTGTTCCTGAATAAAAGTGGCAAGAAATTATCCCGGGTGTCTGTCTTTCTGCTGGTAAAATCACTGGCATCCCGAATAGGTCTTCACAAGTCAATCAGCCCCCACACATTCCGGCATTCATTTGCTACCCACCTGATCGAAGGTGGCGCCGACTTGCGGGCCGTACAGGAGATGCTCGGGCATGAATCCATCACCACCACAGAAATTTATACCCACCTGGATCGCGATTATTTGCGTCAGGTCATCCGCGAATTCCACCCCCGCAAATAGCGGTTGAGGTACGGTCATACTTGATTACCTTTGCTGCATGCGCGCGTTAACCCTGATTTTGTTACTGATTACTATCACCTCCAGGGCCAGGAGATGAAAGTTACGTTCGACAAGAACCGCGATATGACCGGTTACAAGACATTCCGCCTCGGAGAATCCGAAGTGACCACACCTCTTGAGATGAGGAGCTTCAATGAAAAGGTACTCCGTGAAAAAGTGTATGAGATCATTGCCAAGGAATTAACTGAAAAAGGACTTCACCAAAGCGATTCCAATGCGCAACTGGTTATTTCATTTATTATCGGATATGTAGAACGAGCCGATATGTATAATGCGGGTCCATTTGGAGGTACACCGGGTTCGGTCACTTCAGGTCCTTCTGTGCAAGACTCTAAAATCGGAACCCTGGTGATTGATTTGGATGATCGCAACGACAACCCGATATGGCGCATCAGTGCCAACGTGCGATATGTGTCCAACGATATCCTGGGTCAGATAGAAAGCGCTGTGGAGCAGGGTTTCCGAAAATTCCCGCATAAGGTCAAAACCAAGAAGAAATAGCCGGCATGTACGCCCATCTCATTCGTCCGCTCTTGTTTCTTTTTGATCCTGAAAAAATTCATCACGTTGTATTCAATCTCCTCAGGTGGTCTTCTCGCATACCCGGTATTCAAACGTTCCTTAGGTCGCAGTTTACGTTTACGCATCCATCGCTCGAACGGAAAATTCTGGGATTGACTTTCCCCAACCCGGTTGGGCTTGCTGCAGGTTTTGATAAGAATGCGGTAGCGATCGATGCATTGGCATGCTTCGGCTTCGGATTTATTGAAATTGGCACACTCACGCCAAGGGCTCAGCCTGGAAACGACAAACCCAGAATGTTCCGCTTGCCCAAGGATAGGGCTATCATTAACCGGATGGGTTTTAACAATGAAGGCGCTTTGGCTGCTGTGCCCAGGCTTCGCCACAGAAAATCCAAGGTTATCGTAGGTGGGAACATCGGAAAGAACAAGTCTACTTCCAATGAACAGGCTGTCGAAGACTATCAAAAGGCTTTTGAGGATTTATTCCCTTACGTGGATTATTTTGTTATCAATGTAAGTTCACCCAACACGCCAGGCCTGCGCGCTTTGCAGGAGAAGGAGCCGTTGAAGGAATTGTTAGGCGTTGTCAAGGCGCTCAGCCTGTCAAAAGGCTCACCCAAACCGGTACTATTGAAAATAGCGCCTGATCTGACAGAAGAACAGTTACATGATGTGGTGGAAATTCTGTTGGAAACCAGAACCGACGGTGTGATAGCCACCAATACAACGTTGTCGCGTGAAGGCCTTCTTACCCCTGCTGATCAGGTTTCGAACTTCGGAGCGGGAGGCCTTAGCGGAGCTCCGTTGAATGAGCGGGCTCGCACCGTGATCCGCTTTCTGCGCCATCGGTTGGGCAAGGACTTTCCGATCATCGGTGTGGGTGGAATCATGTCACCCGAAGACGCGATGCAACACCTGGAGGCAGGTGCTGACCTGATTCAGGTATATACAGGATTTGTGTACGAGGGCCCAGGTCTCGTCAGCAGAATTTGCCGGAGATTGAAGAAATAAATTGACTTTAGTCAGTCTGAGGGAGGAAACTTATATCAATGTAGTAACGCTTCGGGTTGTTTTCATCGATATACACATCGATTTTCTTACGGCCTTCGATCAGCGCAGCAGGATCAAACCAAATATAGTCGCTGTTGAACAGGTACATATGATTGGTTGAAGTATCCAACCATTGCGCTGAAATGATGTAAGGGCTTCTGCCATTGACCCGATACGACATATCAAGACCCGAACCGGTGAGGTCAGCAGCAATTTTCTTTCCCCGACCTTCATCAAAGAGTTCTTTCTTCAGGCTTGATTTTTTCAGTTGGAAATAAATGCCTCCACCGCCAACGCCACCGAACACAAGGCCAAACAATCCCAGAAACAGCGGGAGAAACCAATCCGTGAAAAAGTCTTTGATCGAAGCATCATTGGGGTTTCCGGGGGGAAACGATACTGTAACTTCATCACCCGTTTGCATGTCAGAACTCTGGTAGTTCGAGTGAAATGAATAAGTCTGGCCCTGGTAGGTGAAACTCACATTGGGATAGCTGCTTCCATTAAAATCAGTAATGGTGCCTTGTGCCTGTTCGTAGGTAGCGTTGTCACGAACGGTACTGTAAGTGAAGTACAAGGCAAGGATGAAGCAGGGTAAGCCGATCAGGGCGAAAATGCCATAGAAAAAGATGGGATTTCTCATGATGGGGTGGTTGACACCATCAAGATACAAAGAATGTTTATCGGAATGAGAACCAGTTTTGTTCGTGGAGGGCATTGGGATTTCCCTGGACCATGCGTTGCAATAATTTCCGGTAACGGTCAGGCCAAACGCCTACCTTTTCCAGAAATTCTTTTTCCAGCAGGTCCGGGTCGTGGTGCAGCAGGCGGGCAGCTTCCTGGAAGGACGTTTCGCCCAGGGAATCCTCAAATAAATCAAGTACGCGGTTAACAGAGGAGATGCGTGCACTGGCTCTGGTGAAGTGCGAGGAGGCAAAATGCTCCAGTACCTTGATTCGGCCTAAGTCACTGTTCTGATTCTCGATGGACTTGAACATATAATCTGCCGCTGAGCCCAGAATTTCCGATAACGGAATCCAATGGTCCACGAGCTCAGGCATATTCCACTCAAAGAAGTTATGCAATGCTGAAGCACGCAAGGCCATGCCGGCTACAGCCGATCGCCTCGAGAAAAAGAACTCATGATTTCGTGTGAAAAGTCCGCAAGCCATGGCATTCGGAACAGGTTTTAATTGTCCGTCGGGCTCACATTCAAATGAAGGTTCGCCATAGTTAAAGGCGAGAATGGTAAAGCAGTTGGGCGGGCTGATTACCTTATGTCGTTCGGGCTCATCGCTTTCACAAATGAAGTAGTACTTCACAAAAGCCTCGAGGCCGGATGACGCAGGAAATTTCTGGTACCGCACAACAATGGGGATTGTCAGTATAATTTAACACGTTTTGCAGGCCTTCGTTGTACCCAAGCGGGGGTAAATTTTCGATTGACACCAAATGCGTGATTTTTTGAGACTAAAATACCCGCAGTCGGAAGAATATGACGCTAGAAATACTACTAATGATGTATTTGGTTCAAAAGCCGGAATCGGCCGCATCATGAAAGCTAAGGGCACTCAATCGCATGCTGAGCATGATTTCGTTGGTGACGAAACGGGTACCCACGGATTTGTTGGTGGGTACCTCCAGCGCATAGGCCAATTTGTATTTGTCGAGAAAGGTTACCTGAGCAAGAACACCGAAGGCGCTAAAGTTGCGCGTGTACACCCCGGCGACATATTTCCGGTCGATTATAAGATTAAGATTCAGATCGGTTGACAAGGGTGATCCTTGCACAGCTTTCAATAAGGTAGTTGGCTTAAAGAGAATTCTTTCTGAGAGAAAGAACAGATAAGACCCCATGATGTAGTAATGCTGCTGGTAAACCTTTATAGGTTGTCCGCCCAGGTCGAGGGTTCCATTGAGCATGCGGGGAACAGAAATTCCGACCAGAAATTTATCTGACTTCACCATCACACCGGCACCGAGAGATGGAGTCATTTGATTCAGCGGAGTAAAGACCGGGTCTGTTAAATCCTGAAGGTTGAGCAGGGAAGGATCGACCTTGTAGTTGAGGAACCCGGCCTGCATACCAAAAGCAAGGGTGGTGCCCGCGTTGAGCCGGATCTTATACGCATAACTTGCCGTGACCTGCGTATTTGTATTTTCACCCAATCGGTCGCTGACAATTACAAGCCCCGCAGCCATCTTATTTTGAAACAAAGAAATATGCCCTCCCGCATTTAAAGTTGTGGGGTTTCCATCAAAACCGGCCCATTGATTTCGGTAGCCGGCAAACACAGTCAGGTTATTGTTGATGCCGGTATAGGCCGGGTTGATGAGCAGGGGGTTGTTGAGGTAAAGGGCATAAAGCGGATCTTGTTGCGACCAACCAAGGGTTGCGCTGAATAAGAGGATCAACAGGGTACCCTGGGAAAGAACAATAAACCGATGGATGGTATGCTTCATGGTCTTATCGCTTCAAGGAGAGGTAACCGGTCAATGTCTTTCTGCCTGAACTGAATTCAATCTTATAGAAGTAAGTGCCAGTGCCCAACTCACTTCCGTTTTTACCAACCCCGGCAAATACCCGACTGGTGTTGTTGTAATTATCGACTTCAAATACGGCATCCCCCCAGCGATTGTACACGGTAACGTGATTCTCTTTGGTGTCGGGCAGCAGATCAATATACTTAATGATCCAATTGTCATTTTTACCATTTCCGTCCGGAGAAATGCCCGTATAGACAATGATTTCTCCGGCAACTTCGATGGTGATCTTTTGCTGGACGCAGGCCCCGGCGAGGTCGCAAACCGAAACAGTTATTTCATCAGTGCCAGCAAATGAAATGCCGGTATAATCAACGGACAATATACCCGCAGTAATGCTGGCCTTGGCTCCGCTCAGGGGTGGTGTAACAATGGTAAATGTGGTCAGATCAAGGTTGTTATCGGGATCCTTGAACAAGTTGAGGAGATCGGTTGACACCGGCACATCAATGGTGGTGGTCAATGAGGTGGTGGTGCCCTGCGGAGATTGGTTGCAGAAAGCTGCTGTAAATGTCACCGCATCAGAAACCGGACTTGAACATCCGTTGCCATTCTTAACCACCAGCGTGTAACTACCGGCACTGGACACAGAGATCGATTGCCCGCTGCCACCGGTTGACCATATGTATGCGGTGAATCCGACGGGACCATTCAAAGTAGCGCCGCTTGCTGTACAGTTGGTTGTTGTGATCGCTGGTTTCGCCACCTGATCTATGGTGGCGCTTACAGACTGTCGGGTACTTTCGCAGGTGCCATTGAAAAGAGAGACGAACCAATTGGTGGTAACTGCAACAACAGGTGTGATATACTGACTATTGACTTCACCCGGAATGGCCGTGCCTCCGGTGGAGACGGTATACCAGCGATAATTTCCATTCGTGCTCCCAGAGGCTGTCAGCGTCATACTGGATGCAGCACAGGATACGGCTCCCGTGGTTGTCGGTGGACCAGGTGAAGGCAACACGGTGGCCGTAACAATGGTTCGCGAACTCTCGCAAGTACCATTGTTTATGGATGCATAGTAGTCGGTGGTTACTGTCAACGCCGGAGTAGTATATTGACTGTTGACTTCACCCGGAATGGCAGTCCCGCCACTGGCGACGGTATACCACCTGTATTGTCCATTGCTTGAGCCGGAGGCACCGATGACGACAGCGGTAGCCACGCATCCGGAGTTCGGAACTCCCAACGGCGGAGCGGGAGGGGCGCTGATGAATAGCCCCTCATCGTATGTGACTACTTCCAGGGCAATATCCCCATTGATGCGGCACCGGTACCGACCAGCTCCGACATTGCCGGCAGTAACTACACTGAGCGAATTGGTGTTTGCTCCCGAATAAATACCCCCGTTGGTAATATCGGTGAACACAAGAGGTGAGCTATTGGGGCTGAACTGCCATTGATAAGTAATATTGGTAGTCCCCGTGGCCAAACACGAGAATGATGCCGTTGCTCCGTTACAAACAATCGCATCGGCCGGCTGTTTCGTAATCGTAATGGTATTGTTTCCGCCGTTCTTCACGCGGGCAAAGCCGTATCGCGTGGTTCCGTCATACGCAGTGAAATCGCCCGCTATTAATATGTCACCGTCTGATTGTTGAGCCACATCATAAATGGAGGTATCAGGCCCCGTTCCGGTGTCGAAAGTGCAGTCGACGGAGCCATCTGTATTGAGGCGCACCATGCTGATTTTGTTGGCATGATTCACATCAGCGAAATACCCGGCGATCACAATTTTGCCATCCGACTGAATGAAACCTTTATTGGGCTGTATGCCGAGGCCGGCCACCGAGCCAACCTGGCTAATGCCATAAGGATTGAAACTCGTGTCTACGGTACCATCTGGGTTGAGGCGTACAATGCCGCGATGAGGGTCATCATTATAGTGAGTGAATAATCCGAGCACAATAATTTTGCCGTCAGGTTGTAGAAGGATGTCAGTCACCATATCGTCAGCCCCTTCCACGATCTGAAAGCTTGCATCTGTAGCTCCGGTTGGATCCAGACGTGTCATACCCCCGAGGAAGGATCCACCAACCAGTACATATCCATCCGGCTGAACCTTCATGACGGTGGTGGCGAGATCAACGGTTACGTTGAACGTATTGTCTACTGTACCGTCGGTATTGAGTCGCTCCATGAAATTACTGCTTCCATAGGAGTCATATGCAGCGACAATTATTTTGCCATCGGGTTGGAGGGCTACTGCATTAATACCGGAGGAGTAATACTGCGGCACGTTGCTGATAAAGGCCACGTCATCGGTCCCATCAGCATTCATTCGAATGAGATAGGTGTAGGTCCCGCTGTAGACGCCTATAATCTTATCATCCGGCTGTACCAGTAATTGCCGGTCATTGGGGTAGTAGGTGCCGATGGTAAATGTGTTATCGAGAGTGCCATCTGTATTAAATCTGGCTATTCCACTTACATCTACTGAGTTGAACGTTCCAAATGTGGTGGATATGATGCTCTTGCCCGTGCTCTGGATGGCAACAGCAGAAACAGGTGTTGGATCGGTATTCCTGGGATCAAAGGCGAGGTCCAGCGTTCCCGCCGTTCTGGGTCCGGGTGCGCATGGATTTTCAAACAACATATATGGCATCGAAGTCAACGTTAATCCCGGGACCACGGAACTTGTTACCTGTACCGTATATGAATCAACATCTGCAGCAGTCGGATTATTGAGTGTGAGCGAGGCGGATGTTGCGCCGGGAATAATGGTCGTACTTGCCCGATACCATTGGTAGCTGTTACCTGAACCTGGCGTACTGAACGGAACGGTAATGGAGGTACTCGTATTAAAATTGAAAATTCCGCCGGGAGGCAATGCAGCCTGTGGCACATACGTAATTCCGGAAATGTTGATGTTCGGCTCCAGGTCGCCAAAGTCCAGTGAATTATACTCCACCGAAAGGGTGGTGATTTTTGCAGGATCAAAGATTGGAATGGAAGTAAAGTAGTTGCCCCACAGTTTTACTACCGACAGGCTAGGTAAGGTGGCCAGCGACTCAGGCACATCACCGGACAGTTGATTGCTCGCAAGTGAAAGGGTGCTTAGTTGTACCAGGCTGCCCAAAGAAGTGGTGACTCCGCCAGACAGTGCGTTTACTTCGAGGTTTAGCGTCTGCAGACTTGTCAGATTGGCAATTTGATCGGGGATTCCTCCCTGAATACTATTTCTGGACAGGTTAAGTGTTATCAATGCAGTAAGATCACCAAGCTCTGGCGGGAAGAACCCGTTTAAGTGATTATTGGGTAAGGACAATCCGGTGACGTGACAACCTGTTATGGTAACGCCAAACCAGGTTGATTCATCCTGACTTAACCAATTGGTGGAGTTGGTCCAGTTAGCACCATCCATGGCGTAATAAATGGCAAACAGGGCATTACGCTCGGCAGGAGGCAGACAGGTGCCTACATAAAAACTGGTAGCGCTTACCGCAGCAGGACATCCGACGGCCACCCGTATGGTGCCCGTGGAGGAGCCAACAGGGACTGAAGTGGTTAAGGTGGTAGAGGTACTGGCAGTAACCACAGCGGGGATGCCGTTAAAAGTAACTGAGTTTGCGGCAGGGGTGGTGCTGAAATTAGTACCGGTGATGGTAACTACTGTGCCATCCAGACCAAAGCTTGGAGTAAACGATGTGATGGTAGGAACTGGATTCACGCCGGTGGTGTTGAGGAAGACAGATGCTTTGTCGTTGGTCAAGACAAGATCGGTACGACCGTCGTTGTCAATATCACCGGCTGCTATGTCATATGTGGCGGTGAGAGCAGGGCCGGAATCAAATTCTACTTTTGATGACAATGATCC
Source organism: Cytophagales bacterium (assembly GCA_003504855.1). Classification (GTDB taxonomy): domain Bacteria; phylum Bacteroidota; class Bacteroidia; order Cytophagales; family Cyclobacteriaceae; genus ELB16-189. Next base: position 2,800 of record DNZD01000082.1, on the reverse strand, counting down.
TGCATTGATGACTCCCAGGGTGGAAATGTTACGGAGGACAGTAACAAAGGCAGCCTGACTTCGTCCAATGGCGATATCTGGTTTGCCGTCACCGTCGAAGTCATCAATAGCCAGATTATTGGGGACAACACCAATGAAGTAATCGACACGTGCAGCGAATGATGATGCATTGATCACACCCAGTGTAGTGGTGTTTCTGAAAACTGAAATGGTTCCACTGCTTGAGTTGGCTGTAATGATTTCGACTTTTTGATCCCCATCAATGTCTGCTAACTCTACATCATAAGGATTCGAGCCCGTTACAAATTCGACAAACGGCGCAAAGGAACTGCTGTTGATCACGCCGGGAGTTGTGGTGTTGCGCAGTATCGAAACACGGTTTCCGCTGCTGATGAGGCTCACTAAAATTTCCGGCTTATTATCTCCATCCAAATCACCCACGGTTGCATTCCATGGCAACGTGCTGAGGCCGTGGATTGCAAAGTCCACTTTGGTGGCAAATGAAATATTGCCCGGCGTACTCTGATTTTTTAATACGGAGACCTTTGTGAAGCTATTGGGAACGATAATGTCCAGCTTACCGTCGATATCAAGATCCCCGACCGTTATCCGGCGGCCATTGGTAAGTAAGCCTGCTGCAATGTCGATACGTGTGGCAAACGAAATGACTCCTGGTGTGCTTGTATTTCTGAAAACAGAGATCCCATTGTTATTCATAATGGCAATATCCTGCTTGCCATCACCATCAAGGTCCCCGAAAGTAAGTCCATCGGGTCCTGCCAGCGGTATGAAGTCTGTCGACGCGGCAAAACTGACTACACCGGTTCCGCTGCTGGTGTTGCGCGCAACCGACAGGGTATTGCTGGTAGTGTTGGTAAAGACCATGTCAGACTTTCCATCGCCATCGATATCAATCAGGTGCGTTCCGTTGGGACTGGTTCCTGTGGGGAAGTCCACCTTCGCAGCAAAGGAGCAGGCATCCAGTGTGCCCCCGCCCGAATAAGTGACCAGAAAAGGAACGGCCGACCTGGAAACCACACCACCCACCGTAAGCGAAATGGGTTTGTAGGTGGCGCCATAAGGCACGGTTACGGTCAGTTGAGTGGCAGTTGCATTGGTTACGGTGGCCTGCGTTGCCCCAAAGAACACTACGTTGTTGGAAGGAGTAGTGCTAAAACCACCGCCATCGATGATCACGGTTGTTCCAACGGGTCCCGATGCCGGCGAGAATCCGGAAATACCAATTGCGGTTGTAAATGTGCCTGAGCTGGTGGCTGTATTACATCCAGTCGATACGGAGATGGTTCCGTTAGTGGCGCCTGGTGGCACGGTTACGTTGAGGGTGGTGGAGGTGCTGGATACGATCGATGCTGTGGTGCCGTTGAACTTCACAGTATTCTGAGCAGCAATTGTACTGAAGTTTGTTCCGGTAATGGTGACCAATGTACCGGGCGGTCCCTGAGCCGGTGTAAATGACGTAAGTGTTGGTGCAGCCAGGGTAGATACGGTATTGCGCAACACGCCGACAGCATTAGCGCTTGATCCCGCAACAGCGAGTTCAGGACGACCATCGCCATCGAGGTCGCCCATCGCAAGGGTTCTCGGGTTGCTGCTGGAAGCGAAGTCAACGTTGGCGGCGAAGGAAGAAGGGTCGAGCGTCCCAACTGTGGATATATTTTTGAAGACCGAAATCTTGTTGGCGGTTTGGCTTGCTACCGCGATGTCCAGTGCGCCGTCCCCGTCCAGATCGCCTAAGGCAATGCCGCTGGGACTGGTCAAAGTAGCGATATCAAACTTAGCGGCAAACGAACCTGTTGAGATAGATCCCGGGGCACTGATGTTTTTGAGCACCGAAATATTGGAATTGCCCAAGTTGCTTACCACAATATCCGGCTTACCATCTTTGTCCAGGTCCCCGGTGGCGGCATAGTTCGGAGATGCCCCTGTGGCAAAGTTGACCTTTGCATCGAATGAAGAAATTGTAATTGCTCCACGGCTCGAGTTGTTTCGCAGGATATCTACTCCATTTCCTACGGGTACCAGGATATCCGGCTTCCCGTCTCCATCCAGGTCTTCGACATTCAGGCCCTGACCAGAGGATCCAATAGTAAAATCAACTTTGGTCGACAGGCTACTGGCATTGAGCGTGCCCGGCGTACCGATGTTTCGGAATATGGACACATTGTTGCTGCCGGTATTGAGCACCGCAATATCTGATTTGCCATCCAGATCAAAATCACGTACGCTGATGGACAAAGGTGATGTGCCTGCTGTAAACTGTACCGCGGGCGCAAATGAAGCGGATGTAATAGATCCTGAAGAGGCAGTGTTACGGAATACAGAAATGGTTCCGCTCAGATAGTTGGAGGCAACCATATCCAGTTTCCCGTCCCCATCGACATCGCCAATGGTCGTAGTGTATGAATTCGAACTCAAGGCAAAGTCAACTTTAGCTGAGAACGAAGTGGCGGTGATGGTGCCAGTGGTACTGGTATTGCGGTAAACCGAAATATTGCTGGTACCGTAGTTGGTAACGACCATATCCACTTTGCCATCGCCATCCAGGTCACCGAGGGCAACATCCTGAGTGTTGGTGCCGGCTGCATACTCCGTCAGGGCACTGAATGAGCAGGCATCAATCACGCCGCCATTCGCAAAGGTGGTAATGAATGGTACCTGTGAAAATCCGGTGAGTCCGCTGCGTGTTACCGTGATGGGTTGGAAGGTAGCACCAGCAGGTACAACAACAGTAAGTGAAGTGGGTGATGCAGACGTTACGGTTGCGCGTCGGGCACCGAAG
>DNZD01000279.1 GCA_003504855.1 Cytophagales bacterium | reverse complement strand
GCCCACCGCCAGCACGCCGCCATCTGAGATGGGTACGAGTGCGGTGAATTCATCCTGGCCCAGTCCGCCATAATTCTTATTCCACACCAGTCCGCTGCCGGCATCGACACGGGCCAGCCAGGCATCGGTACCGCCGCGACTGGCGGTGAGGTTGCCATCTACACTGCGGGTGGTGCCGGCAGAAATTATAGAGCCATCCGCATAGGCGGCCACACCGCGACCGGTATCCGTTTGGGTACCGCCCAATACTTTCTGGAACAAGGTCACCACCGGCGTTTGCTCGATAGTCGGTAAGGTAGGATCCGTACAGGCTCCCAGCAACACAACAACTAAGGCTATTCGAATCTTCATACTTGTAATATTAATAGCTCCCCACATTCTAACGCTCCGGACTATTCCTTGTTTTATCTTCCTTCAAAAATAGGGTTTCTTTGGCTGATCTGATCACCGAAATCGGATTACCCACAAGTCTTCGTTGCTCGGGTTTGGTGAATTCGGCAGGAGTTTGGTGTACTGAAAGCCGGCTGCTACAAAGCTTCCATCCGGAGCCAGCGCCAATGAATTCAACCCATCATCATCCGATCCGCCAAAAGTCTGTTGGGCCATCAAGGCGCCCGAAGATGCATTCACTCTGATGATCCAACCGTCACCTTTGCCATGATTACCTGCAACATCTCCATCACTGCTTGTGGTCGAGCCGCTCAGCAAATAGTTTCCATCACTGGAAAGCACGATGCCGGTAGCCCGATCTGATAGATTACCCCCAAAGGATTTCTTCCACGACACCTCACCTGCGTCGTTCAGTTTGATCACCCAGAGGTTATCGGGGGCAAATTGTTTTCCCGTAAGGTCTCCATAGGTACTGAAGGAATACCCAGCCGCAACCATAGAACCATTTGCAGCCGCATGCACGGCTACCAGTTGATCTTCCTGGCTGCCTCCAAATGTTTTCTGCCATACCTGGTTGCCACTGGCATCCAGTCGCAGGACCATACCATCAGAAATGTCGACCGTACTCTTTCGGGAACCTGCAATTACAAATCCCCCATCGCTGGTAGTCGATATGGAACTACTCCCTTCATCTGCTGAATCTCCATAGTTCTTTTGCCATACCAGGTTACCATTTGCGTCTACCTTCAAAATCCATGTGTCCGAGCCGCCATTGTTGCCACTCACATCACCATCCCCACTGGCCGTGGTACCGGCAATAACAAATGAGCCATCCGAAAGGGCGACCACACCATTTCCCTCTTCCCAATTGCTTCCTCCAAAGGTCTTCTGCCACAGCACAGCGCCGTTGCTATTTACCCGCACCAACCAAATATCCTGTTTACCATGATTGCTTTTAACGTCACCGTCGTTGCTATTGGTGTGGCCAACGGCAAGGGCACCGCCATCGGGCAATGCGACCACGGAAAGGAATAAGTCCATTTCGAGGCCGCCGTAATTCCTGCTCCACATCAGGTCGCCTGCCGGATTGAATCGCACCAACCAGGCATCGACAAAGCCATGACTTGGTCCAAGGTCACCGCTGTTATGACTCAGGGTTTGTCCGGCTACTATCACCCCACCATCACCGTACGTTGCTATGTCCCAACCGCGATCATAGTTAGAGCCTCCGGCCAGGCGTTCAAAGTCAGTAGTGAAGTAGATAGATACGGGTGTGGGCTTGTCCTTACACGTCACTGCCAGGAGAAGTACCAACACCAGCAAGATAGGTTGCAGTCGCATGGTCGATCATTTTTATGTCAATATCAGGGCCGATACCTTCCAACGTTTATTTCCGCTTGTCGAGGAGATAGCACACCACCAGCCCCACGGTATAGCTGGCAATGTCCCACGGGTCAAAGGTACCCCTAAAAATTCCACGGGGCCAGTAGTACTGGCACACTTCAGAGACTACCCCCACGATCCAGATGCCGAAGAAAGAACGTTCGGGGGTTTGCGCAAACCAGGCAAGGTTGCGTGGAATTTTGTGGTTGTGCAAACCCCGCATGATGATGTAGAAATCCGGCGGGAACACCAGGTCCGACAGGTAGTTGGTCAAAAATCCCCCGTGTATAGTTGCCATGTTGAGCGCGGCGCCTAACACCCACAGGGGGAGAAAAATCCAGTGAAGCACCTGCCAAAATCGTTGACTCATTAAAATGTTATCGAAAATTGAATCCCAAAATACGTGGTTACCAGAAGGGTACCTGAAACCATGACAAAAATCATAATTCTCGCTGACAATACTCATGTGCCACCCTGATGCATCCCTGCATTTTTCGGGTTAAAGCACCCTAATGCTGCGCTTCAACCAATTTGGTTGTGTTGCGCAGATGCCGTCATGGAGAACCCTATCATACTCGCCGAAGATACCCTGATGTCGGAGACCGACCCACAGGGACGCATCATCTTTGCCAATGACAATTTCTGCCGGGTGTCCAAATACGAACTGGATGAACTCCTCGGTCAGCCCCATAATATTGTCCGCCACCCGGACATGCCGAAGAAACTGTTCCAACACCTTTGGGACGTCATCCGGAAAGGGGAAGTCTTTCGTGGGGTGATCAAAAACAAGGCAAAAGACGGCTCTCACTATTGGGTAAACACCACCATCATCCCCATTTACGAAGGGCCGAAAATCATCAAGCACCTGAGCGGACGATATCACATCAAGGACAACGCCGTTGCGGAGCAATTGTACGATCAGCAGTCGCGCCGGCTGGGACTCTGAGCCGTTAGATCATCTGGGTCGAATTGCTGAAATTAGGGGATGGCAAAAAAGCTCCTCCGGTTTCTCGCATCCCGCAACCTCGAACGACAGGAGTTGTCGGACGAGAAGATGGCCGATTTCCGGCGGGCCACCGTGGTGCAGGGCGGCATCATCCTGACCCTGTTTCTCCTTCCGTTCTTTACTTACCTGGGGTTCCCCTATCACATCCAGATTGCAGAGTCCGTCTTCTTTGCCGTTTTGGGGATATACGTATTCCTGCTGTGGGACATGCTGCGCAACTATACCGCCAACGAGCGATTGATCATCGTCAACTTTGTGTTAATCATGGGAGTGTTTGTACTCGGCGTGGTTGCCGTCAATCCGTTTTATCCCATGTCAATAGATCCGGTCTACCGATCCGTATTGGCTTTCATCCAAATGAGCCTGCTGGGGGTCGAGAGTTGCGTAATCTACTTCACGTTGAAAGAGTTTTTTCGCAAAGACCTGGGCCTGGGACTCCGGCTGTGGGGCGCAGCCTGCATTTATCTCATGATCGGACTGGCATTTGGCAGTGCCTATGAACTGGTGTGCATCCTGGATATTCAGTGCCTGGGGGTGGATCTACCCCTGCAGACGATGGCATTCATGAAACGGATCGAGTTCAGTTTCATGGTACTGGCCGGTATGGACAACCCTTATGCTTCTGTAGCTGGCATGGTCACTTCGCTGGCCATGGTGGAAGCGCTATTCGGACAGTTGTTTGTGGTGTTGATTGTGGGCAGGCTGCTTGTTAAATAGTCAGAATCGCACATCCACTTTTGGCAAGCGTTCTTTGATGCGCTTCCGCTCAGCGTCAGATAAGGGATTGCCGCCCAGGTGGAGCAGTTTCAGTTTTGGTAACTGAAATACCTCCTCCGGCAGTGTCTGCAGTTTGTTGTTCTGCAGGTAAAGTGATTCCAGTTTTGTCAACAGGTTAATTGCCGGCGGCAGCGTGGGGATTTGGTTTCCTCCCACGTGAATCACTTCCAACTTTGACAAGGCAAACAATACAGAAGGGAATTCCGTCAGTTTATTATTGGCCAGCGCAATCAGGCGCAGGGATTGGAGGTTGGCGAGACTTACGGGGAGTGCGTTTATCAGATTGTTGCTGAGATACAACTCCGTGAGCCCGGTCAGTTTCCCGATCTCCGGTGAAATTGTCTGAAGCTTGTTGTTCTGCAGTATCACCTTGCTTACATGTGCCAGTCCACTGAGGTTAGCAGGCAGTTCGGTCACGGACAAATCCGTCATGTCTACCACCGTAAGAGCAGGGTCCTGCCGCGACTCATCAAAGGTAACAGCGCCGGGCCTCGTGCCGATGGAGGGCACCACAACTGAAATTCCCGGAAGTACTTCGCTCCCCTGCTCCAGGTCCCTGAACCGCACTTCCTTTGCCTGATCAATCCCAAAGTGTACCGGAAGAATCAGTCGCTTATTTTTTGGGATAAATGCCTTCGTCACCGAGAGCGGCGTTTCCCGCAGCGCACTCAGGGCTTTGGCACCCAGTTCAGCTGCAGCATTATTCAATACTTCGGCAGAATCCAGTTTGCCATTGCTCAACACCCTGAAGCGCAATAGTACTGTTCCTTGAGTGCCATATACCCGTGCCTGCGAAGGATAGGTGATGTGATCGCTCAGCCACTTACGCAGGTCGCCCGGCGCCGGAACGTCTGATGACCGTTGAGCGGCAGATGCACCACCGTCTGTATAAAAACCAATGGGAAGGGTATAACGCTGACGTACCCGAACACCGCGCTGACTGCCGGGCACCCAGTGCTTTGACAAAGACAACACGCGCGCTGCCTCCTCGTCGCAGCCATAGCCGATACCCTTGATTGTCCTGACGTTGGTTATCCGCCCGTCACGCTCGATGATAAATTCAACAAATACCCGCCCCTCTATCTTTTTGCGCAAAGCGGCATCCGGGTATTTGATGTTCTCTGCCACCTCCCGGTAGAAGGCACTAAACCCGTTCACCGGATGTGCCGAGACTTCCACCACAGTATAAACGTTGTAGTTGATTTCCTCCGCTACAAAATGCCATAC
>DNZD01000349.1 GCA_003504855.1 Cytophagales bacterium | reverse complement strand
CAATCATCCGCGATCGGCTATATTTACTCAACACGTCGAGAAAGACAAATGCACGATTTACCGTTTCCTCCGGTATGCACGGAACCGGGGTTGTAGTCTCGATCTTTCTGCCGTTGATGTATCGCCATGAAGATTCTCCTCATCGACAATGAAGCCGGGGTTCGTACTGTCCTAAAGGAATTTATTCACCAGATTCAGCCTGGCGTCCATCAAATTAAAGAAGCAGATGGTGTACATACCGGGTTGCAGACCATCCGCTCGTTCCAACCTGATGTGCTGTTTCTTGACATTGAGATGGATGATGGTACCGGTTTTGACCTCTTGAAAAGAATAGACAGCCCCGCATTTCAATTGATTTTCACAACGGCTTTTAATCAATATGCCGTAGAGGCATTTAAATTCAGTGCGATTGACTACCTGCTTAAACCTATTGATATTGAGGAAGTTAGAAATAGCCTTGAGCGGGCCTCCAGGGCTGTTTCCCAGCTGGACCTGGAGCGACAATTGGAAATACTTCAGCAACAGTTATCCGCCCGCTCTGTACGCGATCGGCAAATTGTGTTAAAGGATGTCAACACCACCTATTTCATTAAAGTAAGTGATATCCTGTACTGCATGGCCGATGGCGCATACACCCAATTTTTTCTCGTACAAGCAGATCCGATTCTGGTGTCGAGGAATCTCAGTACACATGAGGAGTTATTGGCACCGTCCGGATTCATCCGAACCCATCATTCTTTTCTCGTAAACCCGCTTCACATCAAGCGCTATGATCGTGCCACCGACAGCCTTGTTTTGACCGGAGGCCATGCTGTATCTGTTGCTCAACGAAAGCGGGATATGGTGATAAAAATGTTGGAAAGCAGATAGAAACCGCTACGCAAGACCTATCACTTATAAAACAAATCCCATCGCGGGTAAAATCATCGGCCACCCGGTATAAATGGCCCCGATTTCCAAATGGATAAATAGTTCTCTTTCGGAAAATCAATTCCGATATGAAGAGAATTTTATTCAACAAGATCGATTCTTTGGCAACCATGCTGGTGCTAATCCTGCTGGCAGGTTTGGCTGGTGAACTGCGCGCGCAAACCCCCGGAGAACTCTGGGGTGTGACATACGCTGGCGGTCAGGATAACCTCGGTGTCATCTTTAAGGATGCCGTCAACAGTACGTTGCTGGTGCCGCGTTATGAGTTCTTATACACCACTCCTGGTAAATCACCACAATACACCCAATTGCTGCAAGCCACCAATGGCAAGCTTTATGGCATGACACAACTGGGAGGCACCAGTGACAAGGGGGTCTTATTTGAATATGATCCCGCTACAGGTGTCTACATCAAGAAGCTCAACTTCAATGGCACCAATGGGGGTACACCTTACGGCGGACTGATCCAGGCTACAAACGGAAAATTGTACGGCATGACTAACACAGGCGGTGCAAATAACCTTGGTGTCCTGTTTGAATATGATTTAACCACGAGTACCTATACCAAGCGAATTGACTTTGCCGGATCATCCAATGGTGCCAACCCCCGGGGTAATTTATTTCAGGCTACCAATGGCAAAATGTACGGCATGACTGGTGCTGGCGGGCTTAGTGCTACCGGCATCATCTTTGAATTTGACCCGACGACAAACGTCCTTACTAAGAAAATAGACTTCTCATCCATTGCGAACGATGGTCGGTACGGCTATGGCTCATTTGTTCAGGCGGCCAATGGTAAACTGTATGGATTGACGCTGAGTGGCGGAACCTCAAGCCGGGGAACCATCATAGAATTTGATCCCGCCACTTCTACCTATGCCAAGAAATTTGATTTCACCGGACCAACAGGAGATACTCCATATGCATCTCTTGTTAAAGCCACCAATGGAAAACTATATGGAACTACGGTTACCGGCGGAACATCAAACGGGGGAGTGATTTTCGAATACGACCCGGCGACGAATACAACCACTAAGAAAATTGACCTCAATGGATCTTTGGTAGTTAATGGCAGCGCTCCTTTTGGAGGTTTGATTCAGGCCGCTAATGGTAAGTTTTATGGAGTTACCTCAAATGGCGGCGCAAATTCCGGTGGTGTTCTCTTTGAGTATGACCTTTCAAGTAACACATATACCCGCAAAGTGAGTTTTGATGGAGTAAACGGAAGTACTCCTTTTGGCACACTGATGCAGGCAACCAGCGGGAAACTATATGGGATGACCTCAACTAGTAATGCCGGAGCCGGGGCCCTTTTTGAATACGACCCGTCAACTGCTGTGCTTACCAAGAAATTTGATTTTCAGACGGCAGGAAATGGAAGTGGTCCTACGGGAGAATTGGTACAAGGCCTGAATAATAAACTTTATGGCACCACATCAACGGGCGCACCAGGAGTTCTCTTTGAATTTGATCCTACCACATTAGCATTCAACAAGAAGGTTGATTTTGTCGATGTGAATGGCACCAATCCACAAGGAGGTATGATCAGGGTTGGAAACAAATTGTATGGCACTACCACTTCTGGTGGCACCAGCAGCTATGGCGTATTGTTTGAGTATGATCTAAGCAGTAATACATATACGGTGAAACAAAATTTTGACTATGCAAATGGTTACAGCGCATATGGAAGACTGACCGCGACAGCGGACGGTATGTTGTACGGTATGACCCAGGGGGGCGGCGCCAACGGAGGCGGAGTAATTTTTGAATATAACATTGCCACTGATGTACTCACCAAGAAAGCTGACTTCTCTGCATCTACTGGAATAAGTCCATTTGGAAGTTTGACGCTGGCCGCAAATGGCAAGTACTACGCGTTGGCCAGTGGCGGAGGGGCCAATAATCAGGGTACCCTTTTTGAATATGACCGAAGCACAAGCACCATTACCAAAAAGATAGACTTGGCCGGCGCATCAAACGGTGAATATCCGTATGGCGGTCTCACGGCGGCCTCGAATGGAAAATTATACGGAATGACCTCATCTGGGGGAGCTAATGGCAACGGGGCCCTTTTTGAATATGACCCGTCAACAAGCGCCTTCGCGAAAAAGGCCGATTTTACTTCCGCGACAACGGGAAGCGGACCGCAGGGAACATTGGCCTTATCCGGTAACGGAAAGTTGTATGGTCTTACTCAATCGGGAGGAGCATTGGGATTAGGAACCTTCTTTGAGTACGATCCAGTTACGGGTGTATTGACAAAGAAAGTTGACCTCGCCGGAGGCAACGGCAGTAGTCCGTCCTATGGTGCCTTGATCGTATGGAAGGGAAGTCAAACCATTACGTTCAGTGCATTGCCGACCAAAGTTATGGGCGATGCCCCGTTTTCATTGACGGCCACAGCCAGTTCGGCATTGCCGGTAACTCTGTCGTCGGCATCTTCAAACATTACGCTCACCGGAAATCAGGTGACTATTCTGGCCCCCGGCCGGGTTAATATTACTGCCTCACAAGCTGGCAACACCAGTACCCTGGATGCACCCGACGTAACACAGAGTTTTTGTGTCCGCCCTGCTAAGCCTGTCATCACGGCTTCAAATACCACCACGAGTACCCACACCCTCACGTCAAGTGCGGCGACCGGAAATACCTGGTACCTGAATGGAGCAGCGATACCAGGAGCTTCCGGGACATCCATCCAGGTGACCCAACCAGGTACCTATACCGTGCTAAGCAAGGTCGACGATTGCATCAGTGATCCGTCCGCGGACATGGTGGTCAATACGCAATCCATTACTTTCAATACTGTTCCTGACAAGACACTTGGCACAGCACCCTTTACACTTACCGGAACGGCATCATCATCCTTACCCCTGGCGTACTCAGCATCATCGGGTAAGATCACTATCGCCGGAAGCCAGGTTACCCTGGTGAGTGCAGGGCGCGTAACAATTACGGCAAGCCAGCAGGGTGCCGTTGGATTTTTTCCTGCCGCACCAGTAGATCAGAGTTTTTGTATTCTACCGGCTAAACCGGTGATAACAACCACTAATCCGAATTCGGCGACGCCAACACTCACGTCAAGTGCTCCGACCGGCAATCAATGGTATCGCAATGGCAGCTTAATCGCCAATGCCACCGGTACAACCTTACAAATCAATTCGGTCGGCACCTATAAGGTTCGTTCTCAGGTAGACGATTGCATCAGTCTGTTCTCGGACGATCAGGTATTCGTGGTCACGGGTGATATTCCAACCATGGGTTCAGGCATTCAGGTATACCCCAATCCGGCTTCCGAATGGTTGACCGTTTCCCTGGATGAACTTCCCGGTAAGAAACAGGTTGCGATCTTTCAAATAACCGGAAAAAAGATGGAGTCGCAGGAATTGAATGACGGCGATGCCAGATTTTATGTGGCGGATTATTCCAGGGGCATCTACCTGGTGAAAGTGATGAGCGAAGCAGGCTCGCGCACCATTCGGTTTGTTAAACAATAACCAGAATCAATCATGAAGAATAAACTAACGACAGCTTTATTATGTATGGCCCTCATGTGCCTGTTGATGGCGCAAGGCTGCAAGAAAAAGGATGATCCAATACCAGAAACATCCCGCGTTCGTTCATTGCTGAAGGCAAATACCTGGAAGATGCAAGCTGTAACTGTTGACGGCACAGATCAAACCACATTATATGCCGGACTTACCTTGAACTTCACCGACACCAACTATACAACCGTGAAAGGAGGTGGTGTATGGCCTTCGTCCGGAGGATGGACCTTTACCGATGATTCGGCAAAAACGATAAAGCGAAGCGATGGCCTGGAAATAAATATGCTGGAGGTAACGGCGACTTCCCTTAAGCTGGGTTTGATCTGGAGTCAGGGGACCATTGGCCCGGGCAGAGTAAATTCGGTAAGCGGAAACCATCAATTTACGTTTACCAAATAACGGGTTGTGGGTTGCGCCCGATCGATGAGATCGGGCGCATTGTTACGGGAGGAAACTACTTGTTGAATTGCAAGCGCTGATTCCAGTCGTACACTTTCTCACTGATTTCGGTAAGCAGATCAGGACTTTTTTCCAGGGCATTTCCGATGACAATCAGGTCAGCGCCGGCGTGAAGTGCATTGTGTGCTTTTTCAGCCGTATTGATACCACCGCCCACAATCAGGGGAATATCAATAGCCTTCCGGACGGCTCCTATCATGCGGGCTGAGATTTCACGCTCGGCGCCGCTACCAGCATCAAGATACATGAGTCGGAGACCGAGCATTTCTCCGGCAAGGGCAGTACTGGCGGCCAGGCTGTATTTGTCTTCCGGCAACGGAATGGTGTTGCTGACATAGGCTACCGAAGTCATTTTTCCGGAGTTGATGAGCATGTAGCCGGTAGGCAGAATTTCAAGACCACTTTCTTTCAGGAGGGGTGCAGCCAATACATGCTGTCCGATAAGGTACTCGGGGTTACGACCTGAGATCAGGGAAAGAAACAGGATACCGTCAGCACCCGGGTCAACTTGCTGAGCACTGCCCGGAAAGAGGACCACGGGTATGCTTACATGCTCACGGATGGTGGAGATCACCGTGGAAAGATTTCCAGTGGTAATGAGGCTGCCACCCACGAAAAAAAAGTCAACACAGTTTTCGCTGACCAGATCACAAAGGTATTTCAACCGGCTTGGGTCATCGACCTTATCCGGATCTACCAATACGGCGATCGATTTAATACCTTGTTGTTTCCGTGCCTGCAGTGACTCAAGAATGCTCATCCGCTTTCTTTCTGGATTCGAGGTATTCGAATAATTTGTCTTTGGCGATGTCCAGCAACATGATCGTCGCCTGATTCAAAATCTTGGTGCCAAGTTGTCCCAATACGGAGGGCTCATCGGCTTCTTCTTCAGTTTCAATAACAGCCCCACCTTCGGCCTGGGCCTGAACAGCTTTATGCTTGCGTTTCTTTTTCTTGCCCGAAAGCGAACTCACCAAAAAATAAGTAAGGGCCAATGATCCTCCGATGATCAGGGCATTGGTGACCATTCGCTCGGTCTTCTTCGAGAGTTCGTTGACCTCTTTTTCCAATGCGCGTTTGTGGCGATCGGATGTTTCGATCAGTCTCTTCTTTTCAGGATCCTGAGTTTCCAGCAATTCCATGACTTACTTGGCTTTTCGTTTGGTCAATTCCTTGAAATGTGCCTCAAAGGATTTGAGGATGTTTTCTTTGAAAACCAGTACCAGAAGAAAAAGGAGGGCATATATTCCGGCTACAGCCCAGAATCCAACATAACTGTCTTCAAAGTATTGGTTGATGAAATGCGCCAATCCCAAACTGAAGAAAATGAGAAATAAGAACCCTACCAGAAACAGGGCTATTGATACCATGGCCCGGCTCAGCGCCTTGCCCAAGTCTTCGCGGATTTCTGTCTTCAACAGTTCAATGCGCGCCTCTACGTATCCCGTCAGATTACTGACAAACCCGTCCAGCCGCAAAAACTTAAGAATCGTTTCTGAAATCTTGTCCATAAACTTATGGCAATATACGTGATTTTGGCCGTTTGAACGGCTACTTACGCTTGGCAGCGATCAACTCCTCCACCAGCACGGTTTGACCGGATTGGCGTCGTTCGCGTCTTACTACAAGATTATCTTCTGCCCCGATATAATACCACGTCGATTGCGCAGGGTCAGCGTCGTGCGTTTTTTCGAACACAAAAACAGACGCAAAAGTCTGGCCCGGGTTTGTCGTGAGCGATGGCATAATCTCCCGTATGCACATTCTGAATTTACCCTGTGCATCTTCGCCATCCCGACAGAAGCCGGGCTTGTTCATTTCAAACAGTTCGTTGTTAATGATCAATACATTGTTTTTGCGATATACCGAATAGATCTGGGAAGGCTCTGCTGCGTTTTCCTCATCATAAACTGAACGGGTACTGACAGACTGATTTTCAAACGTCTTGGCGATAACGGTAAAGAAACTCCGATGATTATTTTCAATCCGTTGATAGGTGAGTTCAGTAACGGCCACGGCATCGCGGTTGAAATAGATTAAGGAGAAGGGAATAAAAAAGAAGGATAGCAACAGGTAGAGCAGTCCGGCCAGGCGATATCGGAGGGTAAGCCGGCCCAGTCGCTGTGCCAGTTGAACCGGTATTTCCCGGATATAGGGAGTAAGTCCAAAGAGCAATACCCCGATAAGATTAAAGAGCACGTGCGCCAGGGCGATACTGATGGCTGTTTGAGAATTCATCAATGCGGCCAACAAGGCACTGAAAGTGGTACCCAGGTTTGCGCCGAGGATAAAGGGGACGGCACTGCGCAGTTTGACAACTTTCTTGGCAACCAGTGGCACCACCAGGGATGTCGTTACTGAACTGGAGCGGATGGCGGCTGTGGTAAGTGCCCCCCAGGCAAATGACTTCAGTGGTTTTTGAAAGAAGAACCTTTGAAACCGGTCAGAAGAGCCAAGCCCAAGCTGACTGGTGAGCACCTTGCGGAAAAACAGGATCGACCCGAATAGGATAACCAGGGATAGCACAATCAGCACGAAACCATTGCCGATAAGGCTCACCAAGGCATCGGTGATGGTGCCGAGTCCAAGGCCGATGTGAGCAAAACCCTTGGCGGACAACCAGGGCTGATGAAACAAAGTGATGGCTAGCTTTCGGGAAAGGAAAGACAAAAAATGAAAGTAGTATTCCAGGGGAAAGAGAATTACCACCGTGAGGATGTTGAAAAAATCATGGTATGTGCCGGCGGCCACAGCACGCCTGAACTCTTTCTTGCGTGGCAGAAAACCCAGTGATACAATGGTACTGGTGATTGTTGTGCCGATGTTGGCACCCATGACGATTGGAACGGCGCTTTCCAGCGTCAATGATCCAGAGGCTACCAGCGCCACGGTCATGGAAGTGGTTGCAGTGCTGCTTTGAATGATAGCTGTAATCAGCAATCCAATAAAGAGAGCGGTGAATGGATTTGACGTTGCCAGAATAATGGCCTCTGCCGCAGGCTTGCCCAGGTGCTGCAGGGTGGACAGCATTAACTCAAGTCCGAACAGAAAGATCACCAGGGCAAGCAACACAAAGGCAGTATTGCGGGCATAGGAAGACCAGCGTGGGGTTTGTGAACCGACCGAATCGGGCGTGATTTCGCTCATGGAATGGGTAAAGATAGACACTCACCCCTATCCCCCGGAGACTATTAACAATTACTTAATACGGATTACGGTCAGGCCACCAGCTCCTGCAGGCTCATCCAGGCCATCAGGCCGGGTCCGATTTCCAAGGCAGCCTCATCAATGTCGAAAGTGGGCGTATGGATATAACTGGTGATCCCCCGGGCTTCATTGCGCGTGCCGAGCCGATAAAAGGATGCGGGCAATACCTGCGAATAATAGGCAAAGTCTTCTGATCCGAGGGTCAACTCAATATCAACCACGTTTTCCTTTCCCAGGTACGCTTCCGCTGCCCGTCGTATGCGCTGCGTGAGGGCCGGGTTGTTTTCGAGGTAAGGATAACCATGCGATATGGTCACTTCACAACGACCTCCCATGGAAGCAGCCAGGCCTTCCGCCAAATGCTGGATACGGCTCAACCCTTCTTGTCTCCAGCTTTCATTGAGCGCACGGAAAGTACCGGCGAGCGTGACTTCATCCGGTACAATGTTGGTGGCGCCATTGCCCTGGATTTTTCCGAATGACAACACCGTTGGTTGTTTGGGGCTCGCGTTCCGGCTGACGATCTGTTGCAATGCCACAACCAGGTGCGCAGCAATCAAGACCGGATCTACGACCAGGTCAGGTGCCGAAGCATGACCACCCTTGCCAATAACGCGAAGATAGATTTCATCAGAACTGGCCATGTACATGCCTTCGCGAAAGCCAACCTTGCCGACGGGCAAAAGGGGCATTACGTGTTGTCCTATAATGGCCGAAGGCGCAGGGTTAATTAACGCACCATCACGAATCAGATAAGATGCTCCGCCGGGATTCTTTTCTTCACCGGGTTGGAAAAGCAATTTCACCGTACCTTCAAACTGATCGCGGAGGGAATGAAGAATAACAGCTACACCCATCAATGAAGCGGTGTGGGCATCATGTCCGCAGGCATGCATCACTCCTGGATTGCACGATTTATACGGAACGTCGTTTTGTTCGGTGATGGGCAACGCATCTATGTCGGCGCGCAAGGCAATCACTTTGTGGGAAGGATTCTTGCCGGCGATCAACACCACCAGTCCGGTTGTAGAGATGGGCGTGGATGAAATCCCGTGCTTACGTAACTCGTCCGCAACCCAGGAAGCGGTATTAAATTCCTGGAAAGAAAGTTCCGGATTGGCATGCAGGAGCCTCCGCCATCCGACTACTTTCGGAGCGAGTTCACCGGATAACTTTTTAACGGCCTCCAGGAGACTCATCAGCGGAGCATTATTTTTTCAGGTACCAGAATAGCATTGGGAAATACCTTCTTGAGACGAAGCAGATCTTTTTGCGCCTCCAGGCGGGAATAGTAGCTGCCCACGCGAACCCTGAATTTTGGTTGCGTGTATTGAAGTTCTGCATTGAGGTCGGACACTTCGGCCGAGAGTTTTTTCTTGGTGTTCATGGCTTCTTCCTTGTTCTGCCCGGAATACACCTGTATGGTGAAGCCATCCGTGAATTTACGTGTTCGGTTAAACCGATTGATGCTGTCCATCACAGTATCCACTTTGGCGTTTACCGTTCGCGTGGGGGTGAACGCTGCTTTTTCGCGCAGGCTTGTCACCTTGCCTGTATCCGAGGTCGCTTCAAAACGAGGACGGAGTACGGATAAGTCTTCATGGTAGTTGGATCGGCCCTTTTGCCCAAACGCCAGATGGCCACACCCGGTGATGGCCATTGCAATAATTCCGAATCGTACCATGATCGTGCGCATGTTGCTTTCTGGTTAGTCAATAACTACGCAGGTGCCGTTCTTAATGTCTTCTTCGACTTTCTTATACTTTACATCTTTCAGCACCCTTCCATCCTGATACTGAACATTTACCTTATCATTACGTCCGGCTACTTTTTCTGACCGAACGGGCATTACTTTTTGTTCCTGTTGGGTTTGTGCGGCTGCCGGGGCGCTGCCGCCGCCTTGCAAGAGCGATCGGGACTCATCTTTTTGCTCGCTGTACCGTTGACGCTTTTGTGCGCGGGCCTCCTGAACGCGTTCAGGTTCTTCGATCGGGATCTCGGCCTTCATTAGGAAGGAAATGGTCTCTTCATTCACGCGGGTGACAAAGCGTTTGAAGGCTTCAAATCCTTCAAACTTGTAAATCAACAAAGGATCTTTTTGTTCGTACACCGCGTTCTGAACACTTTGCTTCAGGTCGTCCATGTCCCGCAGGTGCTCCTTCCATTGCTGGTCGATGATGTTAAGGGTGATCATTTTCTCCATAGACCTGATCAGCTCATCGTTGTTGGTTTCTACGCATCGCTTCAGGGGCGCAGATACGCCAATCTGCTTAATGCCATCAGTGAAAGGCACCAAAATGTTCTCGACAGTAGCTCCACGGGTTTTAAATATATCCTGGATAATCGGCAGGGCTTTATGGGCCACGGCCTTATTCTTGGACTCGTACTGGGCGAGTGCTTCGCGATAGACAATGCCCGTGAGTTCGTCCGGACTCATTTTGGCAAACTGATCTTCCGTAATGCTCACATCGATGCCTAGCATGGTCAGCAGGTTCAGCTTAAAGTTGCCAAAACTTTCCCCGGCTTTACCATTGGCCACCTGATCTTCGCAGGTATCGTACAACATACTGAGGATGTCCAACTGCAAACGCTCACCAAACAGGGCGTTGCGGCGACGCTTGTAAATGACTTCCCGCTGGGAGTTCATGACGTTGTCGTACTCGAGCAATCGCTTGCGTGTGCCGAAGTTGTTTTCTTCTACTTTCTTCTGGGCCCGTTCAATGGAGTTAGTGACCATGGAGTGGGAAATCACTTCACCTTCTTTCAGGCCCAAACGATCCATGATGCGTGCGATACGTTCAGGCATGAACAATCGCATCAGGTTGTCTTCCAGTGAAACATAGAATTTGGAAGTACCTGGATCACCCTGACGACCGGAGCGACCGCGCAACTGGCGGTCCACACGCCGGGATTCGTGTCTTTCCGTTCCGATAATAGCCAAACCACCTGCAGCCCTGGATTCCGGTGTAAGCTTGATATCCGTTCCGCGTCCAGCCATGTTGGTAGCAATGGTTACCGTGCCCGGCTTACCAGCTTCAGCCACAATCTCCGCTTCGCGCTGGTGCTGCTTGGCGTTGAGTACATTGTGTTTGAT
>DNZD01000014.1 GCA_003504855.1 Cytophagales bacterium | reverse complement strand
TTGGTCTGGAGCCTTCGGTATGGTGGGCGGGTGGATACGCGACCAGCGCAAGATCACTTTCGTGGATGCGTTGCACAATAACCTCATGCGATACCAGTTCTGTAATGCCTACCAGAGTGATCCATGAATGGACCTGCGCGAGACCTGCCAGCTTTTCCTGCACCTGACGCGAGGCGGCATAACCCGCGATAGTGAGGGTAACCTTTGGATCTTGCTGATGCATAAGGATAGCCAGATTAATAGCGCAGAACACACCGGTACTGACAGCGAGTGTGCCTGAAAACAGCAGCCGTCGTCCTCCGCGCTTTCGCGCAAGCGGTTCAATCCCGACCGCCTTATTTTCGATTACAGTCCAGCCACCCCGGTGGAATCGGAATTCCGATTCATAGGCGCGCTCCGCTAGCAGAAAATGGTCGATCATGGGCGCAAGCAGTTTCTCTTTGAACCGCACCATCGCCGCCAGAGGCAATCGCAGAATTCGTGGAAAGGCTTCGCTATAGCGGATGTTGCGGTAGTAGTTTTCGCGCACGTCATATACCAACGTGGTATTGCTAAAGATCTTCAACAACAGGGCCGTACCCATCAGCTCATGGGTGGTGAAAATGAAAAAGTCAGGACGTTCCTGCCAGGCTTTTATTAAGACGGTCCACCGGGCTTTAATCCGTCCTGTGCTGAGGCGGGCAAACGCTGGTAGTGAGATCACACGAATGCCGGGCCAGACCTTGAGTGACTTTGCCGGATATCCAACAACGGTAACGTCATAACCGGCTTGTTGAAGGCTCATGCCAATCTTCTCCATCATGCGGGTGTCGTCCACCGGTTTGAGGATGGAGGCGATGACAATTCTTCTTTTTTTTCGTTCTTGCGCCACGGACTAAAATTAGGGAACATAAATGGAACTACGTGAACACATCGAGAAAGCCTGGCTGGATCGATCTATGCTTCAGACAGCGGCTACACAAGCTGCTATCCGCGAAGTAATCCAATTGCTTGACCTGGGACAGTTGCGGGTGGCTGAGCCGTTAAACGACGGATGGCAGGTTAATGAGTGGATCAAGAAGGCTTTGATTCTATACTTTCCCATTCAGGGCATGGAGACGATCTCTGTGGGTCCGCTTGAATTTCACGATAAGATCCCACTGAAAAACAACCATGCGGCGCGGGGCATTCGTGTCGTACCGCTCGCTGTGGCGCGTTATGGCTCTTATATCAGCAAGGGCACGATCCTGATGCCATCTTATGTAAACATAGGTGCTTATGTAGACGAGGGTACGATGGTGGACACGTGGGCCACGGTCGGTAGCTGTGCGCAAATAGGTAAGAATGTCCACTTGAGTGGCGGTGTTGGGATTGGCGGTGTGCTCGAGCCAGTCCAGGCAGCTCCTGTCATCATTGAAGACAATGCATTTATTGGTTCGCGTTGCATAGTTGTAGAAGGGGTAAGGGTAGGACGTGAGGCGGTGCTGGGCGCAAATGTGGTATTAACAGGAAGTTCTAAAATTATAGACGTTACCGGCCCCAAACCCGTTGAATACAAGGGATTTGTGCCCCCGCAGTCGGTGGTAATCCCGGGAACCATACCAAAACGCTTTCCGGCAGGTGAATTTCAGGTGCCTTGTGCCTTGATCATCGGCAGGCGCAAGGAAAGTACAGACAAGAAGACCTCCCTGAATGATGCCCTGCGGGAAAACAGTATCTCGGTATAGCGTGGCATGACGTTTGGAGTACGTTATGGGAAATCGATAATTTCGGGTATGAAACAGGTTGTGTTGGGTATTGGTGTTGCGTTGTTACTCTGTGGATTTGCCTTCATTGGGCAGCGCAACATCCCGGTGACAAGAAATATTGCCTTTGGAGCTGGCGAGGAACTCACGTACAAAGCCCATTTATTCTTTTTCCATGTAGGGCAAGGAGTTACCCGGATTGATCGGAAAATTTATGACATCAATGGACGCCCATGCTATAAAGTAGATGCCTATGGCGCCACTGTAGGTGCATTGTCCTGGGTGTCACGATTCGATGACAACTGGGGTGCATTTATTGATACCACTACCCTTGGCACGCAGTTGGCCTATCGCAAGTTGAAGGAGGGAAGTTACCGCCGTGATGAAGTAGTTTATTTTGATCAGGACCGGAACAAGGTTTCCATCAAGGTCAAGGATGAGAAGACAGGACTTTACGATGAACCCAAGACCTATAATGGTCCGCAGAACGCCAAAGACCTGGTATCCGGGTTTATGTACCTGCGGGTAATTGACTTTGCGAAAGTGTCCAAGGGAGACACCATTGTTATCTCTGGATTTCTGGAAAAAGAGTTTTACGACCTCAAGGTAATCTACATGGGCAAAGAGGTGGTGAAGACTGCGGTAGGGAAGATTCAGTGTCTCAAGCTTCGCCCGATCATGCCGGCCAACTCATTATTTGATGGCGAGAACTCCATTGCGTGCTGGATATCCGATGACCTCAACCGTATTCCGGTGAAAATCCAGGCGAAGATGTTTATCGGCAGCGCAGGCCTGGAATTGTCAAGTTTCCGCGGATTGCGAAATCAACTAAAGATTATCTTCTAGGGTCAATCGATCCCGAACGCCTTCAGTAGTTCAGAGAATTTAGACAGGCTAACGGGCTTCTCCACATACTCGATGACCTCCGGGTTGTCTTTGGCCCGATTGATATCACGTGGGTCAATGGAAGAGCTGACCATATAAATCCGAATAGGCTTGGAGATCGCCTTCTTGATTTTCCGGTATTCATCCAGAAATTCCCAACCGTCCGTGATCGGCATGTTAATGTCCAGAAAGATGATGTCAGGCAATTTGTTAACCTCGGATACATGGCTGGTGATGAAGGACAAAGCATCTTGTCCATTGGTAAACTGCAGTACCTGATGAGCGAGTTGGGTAGCCTTTAAAGTTCTGTTGGCGGTAAATTGATAAACGGAATCATCGTCGATTACGGCAACTACTGGTGTCGTGGGGTCGGTCATTCGGTCTCCTGGAATCTATTTCAAAAATCGCGGCAAACTGCCCAATTTTTCTGGTTTTGGCAACATTTCTGCCCGTATACGCCGAAAATAGATGCCTGCGGGTTGGTTTACCGACATGAAGTAATATTTTTGACACATCCTGAATCTATCAGGAATATTAACCTAAACAACCTAAACCTCTCTGCTATGCTGAATGAATTCAAAGCCTTTGTAATGCGCGGAAACGTAGTTGAACTGGCTGTCGGTGTAATCATCGGTGGTGCGTTTAATAACATCGTTGGGTCGCTTATCAGTGACGTCATTACCCCGCTTATGCTTAAGCCTGCGTTGGACGCCGCACACCTCAGTGAACTGAAAGACCTGACCATGTTTGGTACAGTAAAGTATGGCAGCTTTCTCTCTGCGGTGATCAATTTTCTCATCATCGCTTTTGTGCTTTTCCTGATTGTTAAAGCTGCCAATGCGGCGAAGAAGAAAGAAGAGGCAAAGACGCCGGCCGCACCGCCTGCACCTGCAGCCGACATCGTACTGCTCACCGAAATCCGCGACCTGTTGAAAAAGTAATCAATTATCGCCGGAAACGATCAGCGACAACGAGGGTCTTGCTGCCTGCCTGATATTGATAGAACCCAGATCCTGATTTTACGCCCTTGTGCCCTGCCTGAACCATGTTCACCAGCAGGGGACAAGGTGCGTATTTTGGGTTCCCAAATCCATCGTGCAACACTTTCAGGATGGAAAGACACACATCCAATCCAATGAAGTCAGCCAGTTGAAGCGGGCCCATAGGGTGGGCCATCCCCAGCTTCATGACCGTGTCAATTTCTTCAACGCCGGCAACGCCCTCATACAAGCTATAGATCGCTTCATTAATCATGGGCATTAAAATCCGGTTGGCTACAAAACCGGGATAGTCATTTACTTCTACCGGCACCTTGCCGAGCTTCTGCGATAGCTCCATGATTGTCTGGGTGACGACGTCCGATGTCGCATAGCCCCGGATTACCTCCACCAGTTTCATCAGGGGTACCGGATTCATAAAGTGCATACCGATCACCTTATCGGGACGGTTGGTGACGCTCGCAATGCGGGTAATCGAAATAGAAGATGTATTGGATGCAAGAATGGCATCCGGTTTGGCATGTGTCGATGCTTCACGAAAAATATTCAACTTCAACTCAATATTTTCAGTGGCCGCTTCCACCACCAGGTCAGCATCTTTGATCCCTTCTTTCAACAAGGTGCTGGTCTTTATCCGGGAAAGGGACTCCTGCTTAGCCTCGGCGGTCAGGGTGCCTTTTTCCACCTGACGATTCATGTTCTTCTCAATCGTGGCGAGTCCTTTTTTCAAGAACTCGTCAGAGATATCAATCAGGGTAACTGAATACCCATATTGAGCAAAGGTGTGGGCAATGCCGTTGCCCATGGTGCCAGATCCAATGATCGCTACGTTTTTCATGTTTTTGAAATAACTTGGCAAATATAACCACCATAGTGGCTAATTCGTCTCAGAAAATCGTATTCCTTGGTCCGGCGAAGATCTCTGCTTACAGGGCGTTCTGTGTGATAATGATGGTGGTACTGATACTGGCAGGATGCTTCGATCTTTATCGTTTGATCACCGGTCACGGGTATGGAACTAGCCTGATACCAGCGGCTATTTTTCTGTATCAATTTTATAGTCTCTACATCGGCATCAAACCCGTTGAGTTTGATGATGAATTCTTGTATGTGTTTGAAAAAGGTTATGAGGTGGTGGTTCCTTTGAAGAACATCAAGCGTATTGATATCATAAATCTTGGTGGCATTTACAAAGTCACGCTCTTTGATCCGATTCAGTCAGGATACAAGATACTGTTTAAGCCTTCCTTTATTTATCCTCTGGATTTCCTTAAACAGGATAAGAAGGTTAATATTTTACGTGGTTACATTCGTACGGCCCGTACTACGCCGGACAAATATGACGCCAACGCCCTACACAGCTAATCCCTAATCCCTATTCCACCGTCACCTGCTGGGCATAACCCATTGCATTAAACCGGACAATTACCCGGTGGACCACACTATCAGTTGAAGGACATCCCGGCCCCGGCGTGAGAAAATAGGAATAGAATTTCTGGTTCCGCTTGTATAATTCATTCTGGTCGGGGCGACCCAATAGATTAAAAAGATCATTTTCAGATAAGCCCTTCAGTTTGGCGATATCCTGATCAATTGAACTGCGGATGCCTTGGCGATATCCTCCACAGGCGTTGCGGTCTTTCTTCCATTGGTCAGAGTCAATGGTTTCAAACGCAGGCAACTTCCCGCCACATGACAAAGTGAGTACCGTGAGGCACAACAGTACACTACGCAGCATGGGGTGTAAGTTTGCGATTGACGAAATAAAACCAGCTAACAGAAACCACCAGGTATAGACCAGCGCCAACCTCGAGCCAGTAGTTGCCGGGATGCCATGCGCTCCAGACCACTACGCCCAGGGGATACAATATTATTCGGATCCACTCAGCGGTTACCACCCAGCGCTTCTGTTCGAACAATACACCACAGTTCACCACGATAATTGAAATCAAGGCGGCGAGAACGGCCTTCTGTCCAAGATCAAATGACTTCTGCTGGAAGAGGAACCAGGATGTCACCAGCAGGCACAGGACATACTGAAACAACACATAATAGTTGAGTGCCACCGGGTGGGGAGTATCATACTTTCGATAGGAGGTAGAATCAACGGCAGGGGCAGGACGATAACCGCCCAATTCTGCAGGCAACCAACCGGGCTTCTTGAATAGGTATTTGACTTTGTCAGAGAACTTCGGGATGATCTTGATCTCCCGGGCCATGGTGGCATAATGGTCGAAGTTGGCCCACACCGCATTCCAGCTGTTTACGGGTTTGGTGATTCCATAGGTGGGACGTTCTTCCTCTTCCTGAAAGGTACCGAACATGCGGTCCCAGATGATCAAAGAGCCAGCATGGTTCTTGTCAATGTATTTTGGATTGCGGCCGTGGTGCACCCGGTGATGGGATGGCGTATTAAATACATATTCCAGCCAACCCAATTTGCCAATCATCTCCGTATGAATCCAAAATTGATACAGGGTATTGAGTGCGGAGATCAGCAGGAAGTCGGCCGTATGAAAACCTACGATTGCCAGTGGCAGGCTGAAGGCGAAAGTCCAGATCACCTGAAAGCTGCTTTGGCGGAGAGCTACGGATAGGTTATAGTCTTCACTCTGGTGATGGACCACATGGCCGCCCCAAAAGAGGTTTATCTCGTGGCTCATACGATGGGCCCAATAATAGGCCAGGTCTGTAAGCAGGAACAGCGCAAGCCAGTAAATCCAGG
>DNZD01000358.1 GCA_003504855.1 Cytophagales bacterium | reverse complement strand
CAATAACCTGTCCATTGGCTCTATTTTGAACAAACAAGTTAGAAAAACATGATAAAATAAGTATCACACAAAAAACTCTCATTTGGGTTAAGTATTTTTAGATGGACATATACTGTTTAACTAAAGTATCCCCCCGTGTTTTTCAAAACTAAATCTCACTTCGAAAATCAAGTTTCTCAGAAA
The DNA here is from genome assembly GCA_003504855.1 of Cytophagales bacterium. GTDB lineage: Bacteria > Bacteroidota > Bacteroidia > Cytophagales > Cyclobacteriaceae > ELB16-189. The sequence continues at coordinate 3,816 of DNZD01000358.1, read as the reverse complement.
GTTGTAGAAACTGCTGAGCACCTTATGGTTCAAATTGGAACAGAAATTCATGATGACGTTATCCAGAGACTTTCTCTTGTCAGACTTCATATAGATAATATTAATCGACACATTGACAATCCAGTTCAAATTCAAAAAACAATTATAGAAATGACTGCAGATTTTGAGAATGCCATAAACTCCATCCGAGCACTATCTCATAGATTAATGCCCTCTCAATTTGAGCATGAGTCATTAGACATGCAAATTCAAGAAATATGCAAACTGTTCGAAAAGTCAACAAGGAGAATTTTTCACTATACTTTGTCGGGGTCCGAACAGCCATTGAACAAACATATTAAGCTCAATCTTTTAAGAATCTGTCAAGAAATAATACAAAATTCAATTAGACACTCCCATGCCTGGAACATTTGGATAAGTTTCAAATGGTCCGGAACCGCAGTTGAAGTAGAAGTAGAGGATGATGGCACAAGTGTCGCCAAATTAAATCAAACAATTTCAGAGCTAGATATTAAAAACAATTCAATAAGAATTCGCGCTAAGTCTATTGGTGCTCATGTTAGTTATACAATTGGACGGAAAGGCCTCATAACTAAGGTCAAGTACAATTCTCAAAATATACCTTTATAATATCCCATTCTTGAAAGCATACGCAATTAATGCTGCAGTATTTGGAACGCCTATTTTCCTTATTAGTCTTGTTCTGTAAGTCTCAGTTGTTGCTTCAGTCATCTTCAACTGCACTGCCATTTCCTTTGTTGTAGCCCCAGATGCTATTATCCTCAATAGTTCATTTTCCTGAAAACTCAGTGAAACTGGAGGTACTTCTTCCCAATAGTGAGCGTAATCTTGTATGAGACGTGAAACCTTGTCTTGAAAATAGTGTCCTGACTTGCTCACCTCTAATATTGTTTTCAAGACTTCACTATACCCATCAAGTTTGAATACGATCCCCGAAACACCTGATTTTAGTAAATTAATCATCAACTCCACTCCATCAAATCCCGTTACAACTATAACTGATGGGCGTTCTTGTCTCCGGTTTAACTCACCAATCAAGTCCAAACCCCTAACGCCGGGTAACTTCATGTCGAGCAATACCATATCAATTTGATGCTGGGAAATTGCCTCTCTAAATTCCTTTGCATTTCCTGCCTCAAAAACGTATCGAATAAAATCTTCACGCTCCAAAAGGGCCCTTAACCCTTGCCTTATTAAGACCTCGTCTTCCACTAAAAGAATGTTAATTTTTCTCATAGCAATGCAATCTTAGACAAAAATAGATTCTTTAGGGGAAGATAAGTACCTCAACCTGTCTGGTTTCCCTGACTAAAAAACAAATTGTTTGAATTAATCCTCTTGGAAGCAAATATTCGTCCATTGATCAAGCCCCGCTCAGTCTAATTAATAAATATTAATTCTATCAATTATGAAAACAAATGACTCATCAATCGAATTGAAGCCCTTAAATCACAATGAGATGACAACCATTTATGGGGGATTCATCCCATTTGCATTCGCTGTCTCCCTTATTGTCTCAGCAATAAACAATTTTGGAGATATCCGAGCTGGAATAGCAGATGGCTTTAACGGAAAGCCGCGATATTGATCCATCAGTTATTGCACCACATTGTGAAGGTAGTTTGCCGACCAAAATCAACCCACAGGCCTTCACTATTCAATTCGTAGCAACGGCAGGCTACGAATTGAATCTGCGTCTAATGAAAGAGAAAGACAATTCTTTAAGAAACTAATTCAACGAGTTTTGAGTGCTATAGCCAAAATAAAACAGCGAGATATTACTGACTGTGGAGCTGCATGCTTGGGCTCTATTTGCGGTTACTTCAATCTAAAATTATCCATTGCTAATCTTCGGTTGTTAACAAACACAGATCAGCGTGGAACAACTGTCCTCGGTCTTGTCGAGGCCGCCACCCAATTGGGGTTTATCGCCAACGGCGTAAAGGGGACTCCTAAAAGTCTGCTATCTATACCAACACCAGCTATAGCCCATTTCAAAAGAGAAAATCATAGTCTGCATTTTGTAGTCATCAGCAAGGTTGATTCAAACCAAGTTGAAATAATGGATCCCGCAGATGGGGAGATCCATAAAATGAGTATGCCAGAATTTCTCAGTCTCTGGACCCAAGTTCTGATCCTGCTCTATCCTTCAGAAAAATTCCAGGCCGGCAACTTAACCAAATCCTTCGCCGCAAGGCTCTTCAGAATTACCCAATCTGTAAAAAAACCACTTTGCTACGCACTACTAGCAGCACTGCTGTATACGGTTTTAGGTCTCAGTATCTCCTACTACCTGCAAGTGATCATAGACCAGGTCATCCCATCCAACAACTGGTCAGCCCTCCGTCAAAACACGATCTGCATTTTCCTTTTGTTAACGACCAGCCTAGTCATCGCATACGCAAAAGGAAAAATATCCATCCGAATTAACGAAAGCCTCGATAGCTCTCTACTGCTGAACTACTGTAAATACATACCAGGTCTGCCCCAATCCTTTTTCGACCGGATGAAAACGGGCGAAATACTTTCCCGAATAACGGAAGCTGTTAAAATACGTGCCTTCATTACAGACATTCTGGTCAATTTCATCATTACCTCAGTCGTCATTCTTATTGCTATTACACTGATGTTCACTTACTACTGGAAACTTGGCATCGTGATGCTTCTCATATTGCCCGCCTATGGATGTATCTTTTTCTTCACCGACAAACTGAACAGGAAATTCGAAAAAGAATTGATCGAAAACACGGCGGCTTTCGAGTCGTTTCTGATCGAGTCTGTAGATAAAATGTACACCCTTCGAATCTCCAACGGACATGATCTCTTTCTGAAAAAACTCGATCACAAATACGCTTCATTTGCCAGGAGCATCCGTAAGTCTTCGTATAACCAACTGATTTCAGGCATTTCCACCGAAAGTGTTGCTCGCTACTTTACGCTGCTCCTCCTGGGGTTTGGCACTACCCTCATACTGCAAGGCGAAATCACCACCGGCGAACTCTTCTCGTTCTACGCCATCGTCGGTTTCTTTACCGGCCCCGCCAGCAGCCTCATCACCATCAACCGGCTGTTTCAAAATGCCAAAATCGCTTCGGAACGATTCTTTGAAATCCTGGACCTGCCAGCACCGGAAATACGTAATCCCCATCCCACACACATCCCCAATGATGACATCCTCCTACAGCAGGTAAACTTCCGGTATGGATCCAGGTCGATGATGTTCACCAACCTGAGCCTCACCCTGCCTAAGGGCAAGATCACTGCTATCACGGGCCCCAGCGGATCGGGAAAATCAACGCTTGCTGCCCTCATCACCAAAACCTACCCGCTGAACGCCGGAAAAATTCTCCTTGGCACACAAGACATCCAGGACATCAACGCCTTCGACCTGCGCGAACAAATCGCCCTGATCCCCCAGCGCCCCGAACTATTCTCCGGCTCGCTGCTCGAAAACATCACAATGTCACCGGAGCCAGACCCCGCCCGCCTCGAAAGGGTATTTCGTATACCCGGGCTCAATCACTTCCTGCGGTCACTGCCGGATGGTCCGCTTACTCCGGTGGGCGAACACGGCATACAACTCTCCGGCGGACAACTTCAACTCGTCGCCCTGGCCCGCGCCCTCTACAAAGACCCTATGGTCTACATCCTCGACGAAGCCACCGCAGCCATGGACGCCGAACTCGAAGAAAAAACGCTGCAATTGCTTACCACCCTCCGCGCCGGCGGCAAGACCATCATCCTCATCACCCACCGGCTCTCTACCCTCTCCATCGCCGACCGCATCGTGGTGCT
>DNZD01000270.1 GCA_003504855.1 Cytophagales bacterium | reverse complement strand
GTGGACCAGAAGCGCATCAAGCGAATTCGGGTAACGCGGACAGAAGCAGAGAAGGATGATGAGGAGTAATCACTACCTGATGGTTGGCGCAGTTGCCCTGTGTGCCTTCATGGCTGGCTGCACACGCGACTATCAGCCAAAACCCAAGGGATATAACCGGTTGATTCTTCCCGCGCCGGCGTACCAGCTTTCTCCCGACACACTTCCCTATCAGTTTGAATATTCGACACACGCAAAATTCCTGCGCGACACCTCGTGGGTAAGCGATAAGCATTGGGTTGAAATCTATTATCCGGAGCTTAAGGCCACCATCCATGTCACGTACAAACGCGTGAACCGGGATCAGAAATTGCTGAAGGAATTTTTGGACGATGCCTACGTGCTCACGGCCAAGCATCAGATCAAGGCTTATGCCATTGATGAATCAATCGTTAAGACACCGGACGGCAAAACCGCGGTAATTGCGGAGCTTGATGGCGAGGTGCCCAGCCAGTTTCAATTTACCATGACAGATTCTTCAAGGCATTTCATTCGCGGCGCATTGTATTTCAATGTTCGGGTACAAAATGATTCATTGCAGCCTGCCATCGAATACATGAAGAAGGATGTGATGCACCTGGTGAATACCCTGCGGTGGCGATAACAAATGGGATTGAATTAGTAATTTAGCCGGGCTTGCACGCCCAACCGTTGGCTTCCTTTTTCGATACTGCTGTTGAATTTCTTAAAGGCGTTGGGCCTCAACGTGCGCTGTTGCTCCAAAAGGAGTTAAATATTTTTACGTTCGGTGACCTCATCCAGCACTACCCTTTCCGCTATGAGGACCGGACAAAGTTTTACACCATTGCTGAAATTCAGGAAGACCTGCCGCACGTACAGTTGATCGGAAAACTGATCAGCCTCGAGATGGCAGGTACTGGCTTTAAGAAGCGCCTCACCGGTCGATTTTCTGATGCAACCGGAGAAATGGAACTGGTATGGTTTCAAGGCATCCCTTGGGTGATGGAAAAGACAAAACCAGGCCAGGTGTATGTTGTGTTTGGTAAACCGAACCGCTATGGAAAGACATTCACCATCGCTCACCCCGAAATAGAACTGGCAGCAGCAGTGAGTGCAAGGCCACCCGTGCTACAGCCCGTTTATCCGCTCAGTGAAAAACTCCGCAGCCGGCGCATTGATAACAAGGTGTTGGGCAAAATTATGGCGGAATTGATCCGGATTGCGCCGGGTCATATTGCTGAAACATTGCCGGAATATCTATTGGAAAAATACCGTCTCGCACCCAAGGCAAAGGCACTTGTTCAGATTCATTTTCCAGGAGATGCCACTCAACTGCAATCGGCCCAGGCGCGACTTAAGTTTGAAGAGCTTTTCTATCTGCAATTGCGATTGTTGAAAATGAAACTGGTGCGGTACCAGAAGTTTCGCGGTGAAGTCTTTGGGGATACAGCGCTGTTGACCCGATTTTACAATGATCACCTGCCTTTTGCGTTGACGAATGCCCAGAAGAAAGTTATCCGGGAGATATATACCGATATGAAGTCGGGACATCAGATGAATCGATTGCTGCAGGGGGATGTGGGAAGCGGAAAAACCATCGTCGCATTTATCTGTTTGTTGCTCGTGGTGGGAGGCGGCGCACAGGCTGCCTTGATGGCACCCACGGAGATTCTGGCTCAGCAACACTATGCAGGATTGCGCAAGTATGCAGAAGCCATGGGCATCACCATTGCATTGCTAACGGGCTCCACCAAGAAGGCACAGCGAAAGACATTGCATGAGCAATTACGTGACGGTTCGTTGAATATTCTTGTTGGAACCCATGCGCTCCTCGAGGAGGAAGTGAAATTCAAACACCTCGGTCTGGCCATCATTGATGAACAGCATCGGTTTGGTGTGGCTCAGCGCTCAAAGTTGTGGCAAAAAAATCCGGATGTTTATCCACATGTGTTGGTGATGACTGCTACGCCCATTCCCCGGACGTTAGCGATGACGTTGTACGGTGATCTGGAAGTTTCCACCATTGATGAACTTCCCAAAGGGAGGAAGCCGATCAAGACGACACATCAATTTGACTCCCACCGCCTTCAGGTGAATGCCTTTATCCGGCAGCAAGTGGCAGCCGGCCGACAGGTGTATGTTGTTTATCCCTTGATCGATGAATCTGAAAAGTCGGACCTAAAGCACCTGATGGATGGATATGAGAGTATCGCCAGGGCGTTTCCTGATTTTGCCATCAGCATCCTTCACGGGCAGATGAAGCCGGAGGCAAAGGATTATGAGATGGCTCGTTTTGTAAAAGGAGAGACGAACATCATGGTGGCCACAACGGTGATTGAAGTGGGAGTTGACGTGCCCAATGCGTCTGTTATGGTGATTGAAAGCGCAGAGCGCTTTGGGTTGTCTCAATTGCATCAGCTGCGCGGCCGTGTAGGTCGGGGAGCCGAACAATCGTATTGCATTCTGATGACCAGCTTCAAACTGGGGTCGGAGGCCCGGCTTAGGATGAATACCATGGTGCGCACCAACAACGGTTTTGAAATTGCCGACGTAGACCTCAAACTCCGAGGCCCGGGCGATTTGATGGGTACGCAGCAGAGCGGCGTGCTTGATTTGTTGATCGCGGACCTGGGCAAGGATGGGGCGGTGCTGCAGCAGGCCCGGGAGGCGGCTATGGCAGTATTGGACAAAGACCCGGGGTTGGAGGCGCGTGAGCACGGACCAATCCAGAAACACCTTGCCTCCTTGAGAAAGACGGTGGTTAATTGGTCGAGAATCAGTTAGAATGGGTTACCATCATGAGGTTCAGGGCACTAATAATGGCTTTTTGGCCCCGTTTTGAGCTTTATGGAAGGTTGCAACTGTTGATGAGCGGGGAAAAAGACTAAATTGCTATCCCTAAACTACCCCCCATGCGGAAAGCTCTGTTTTTCCTGCTTTTACTGCCCTTTTTGGGCCGTGCCCAAAGCGCCAATATCACCAAGGTTGAATTTGCCGGTGATGAAGTAATTATCTCTTACACCCTCGAAAGCCCCAATACCGGGAACCGATTCCTGATGAGCCTTTACTCATCAAAGGACAACTTTTCGGTGCCTTTGACAAAAGTTAAAGGCGATGTTGGCCAGGAGGTTAAACCGGGTGAAAACCAGATCATTTGGAACATCCGCCAGGAGTTGGGTAACTATAAAGGTCGCCTTTCGCTGGAAGTGCGGGGACGGGTTTATGTGCCCTTTGTTAAGCTCCAGAATTTTCTCACCACGGCATCCTATAAGCGTGGCAAATTGTATGATGTGTTATGGAAGCCTGGTAATGCTGATCCACTCAATATTGAGCTATACAAAGGTGATCAACGCGTACAGGGAAGCATGGCTCAACCAAATAATGGCAGCTTCACGCTGAATATCCCATCTCATACTACCCCCGGTGGCGACTATAAGTTGAAGATAACCAGTACCAGGAGTAATGATGAAGTGATCATTACCCCCGTGTTCAGGATCAAACCAAAGGTTCCATTCTTATTAAAGGTATTTGTTCCCTTAGCGGTAATTGGAGGTGGCGCGGCTGCCTTCATGGGAGGCAGTAAGGACACTGGTTCGGGTACGACGAACAGTGATTTGCCGGTTCCTCCATTTCCTACCAACTAATATTGACGGCATCCTATGAATAAACTTATACTATCGTTTATCGCGGTAATTTTTTCGTTGGGTATTCAGGCACAAAACTGGTCGTGGACGGCAACAAACGGACCTTACGGAGCACCTGTTAGTGATATTGTCGTTACCAGTAACGGAACATTTTTGGTTGCCTCTAGCGCCGGACTTTTTCGCTCGACGGACAGCGGGGCCACCTGGTCCAGGGTCGCGGTCGTTTCCCAGAACAGCTTGTTTAATGATTTGGAAGTAGCGAGTTCAGGAACCATTTACCTAACAACAAGCGTAAAGACCCCATCACTTATCGGGCTGTATAGTTCAACAGATAATGGGCTAACCTGGGCAGCAGTTGTCGGATCGGGTTTACCCAATGGCAATCCAAAAAAGGTCAAGTCTACCCCCAGCGGTAAGCTTTACTTTCTTTACTCAAATTCACCTTCGTTTTACCGCTCGACCGACGGCGGAGCCACGTTTGCTCAGTTGCCAGTTACATTTTCAAGTACTATCAATGATATTGACGTAGATGCATCAAACCGGCTGATTGTGTCGACACAAAGCAATGGCGTGCAGGTTTCCACCAATGACGGGATCAGTTTTGCTGCCGTGGGTACGGGGCTAAGTGCCACCGCAAGTATCCTCGCAACTACAGTGGATGGAAATGGAAATATTTACTCTTTGGCATCAGATGGGCCTTATCGTTCACTGGATCATGGAACAACCTGGGCTGCCATCAAAGGGGCCATCACGGATTCATTTTTTTCTGGATTTATTGAAGTAGACCCAACCAATAATCTTTATCTGGTCAATCAGTCAACGAGCAAAATTTATGTAAGCACCAATCCGACAACGGCAACTGCTTCATCAGTTTCATGGACCGCGGGGGTCAATGCCAATGTATCTAACTCCAATACCATCGGTGGGGTGCTTTTCCAGAACACCACGACGTGGTACCTCGGCAGATTCAATACGGGTATTGATAAGACCACAGATGGCGGTGCCAGTTATAGCAACACTTCTTCAGGGATGAAGGGGATTACCAATGCTACCCCGAAACTCATACTCACATCGGGTGGCCGGGTGTTATACGCGTTTGGGGGTATCGGGTACCAATTGTCAATTGATAACGGTAGTACCTGGAACCTCATCAACACAGGCAATGCCAACCGATCAATCAATGGCTTTCTTAGACTCAGCGATGGAACAATATTGGGGTATGGATTTGGGGGAATCATCCGAACGAGCGATCAGGGCAATACCTGGGCACAGCAAACTGCATCATCCACGCCAAGTTTAATAACGGGTACCGGAATCAACGTTTACTCCTATACCAGCGCCACCATCAGCAAAAGTACTGATCAGGGAATCACGCTTAATGCCATGGCCTTGACCGGAATGCCGGCATCGTACTCGATCCAGAAAGTTGTAGCGGACGCATCCGACAACCTGTACATCAGTCTTACGAACTTCACAACAAGCACTACGGAGCTGTGGAAGGTGGCTAGTGCGGGGTTGGCCGCCACCAAGGTAACGGCATACACCGGTGGTGGCGTTGTAGATCTTGCAGTAACAGGGACGAACCTGTTTGTCGTTTTTGGTACCCAACTGTTTAAGTCAACCGACGGTGGGACAAGCTTCACCATCTCTACCATGACGACCAGTGGTGCACTGATTTGGGCGGTAGATGTTAATAACCTGTATGTTCAGGGCCAGACAGCCGGACTGTTCATCACCAGTGTTGATGGCGGCGCTTCCTGGGCCACCAAGACACCGGTTGACAATTCTGTGGCGCGGATAACTGATATTGTGTTGACTTCGTCGGAATTTCTGGTTGCGGCCACGACCAATTCGGTTGTTCAGCGGAGTTCAACTCCCGTCATTTTACCGAAAGCCCCCACCGGACTTACCATTGCCGCCAAAGGCGTCCAAACCATCGATTTGCAGTGGGACGACAATTCATCGAACGAAACCGGATATCAAATTGAGTTTTCGGCAGGTAACAACAGCTCCTATCAGGTTGCAGTTACCTACAATGGTGCATTTGTATCGCCACAGAATAAGTTGTATGCTACCAACGCGGTACCCACAGACTCTTTGGTCACCTATTTTTACAGGGTCAAGGCGGTAAACGCGGCAGGCTCATCAGCTTATTCCAATGAAGTGTCAGGCACCGGACTGAAAAGCTGTACCTCCACCATCCCCAACAACAGAAGCTGGACAGCGGTTGCCGTGGCTGATCCCGGAAGCACTGCCTCAGGAGCGGGACCTTTTCAGAACGCTAATGTTTTGATCACCAAGACAGGAAAGAACACATATACAATTTCTCAATATGACCTGGGAGTAGCTCCATCGGCGATCAGGTCAGGAGTCTCGTCCGCATTTATTCAGGAGACCTGCGGAACCACGTATTTCCAAAGTGACTTTTCAGGGCAGGACCTGGCCAATGGTCAGGGAACCTGGAATGGGACAAACACGCTTGTGATCAAATGGCAGGTTGACCCATCCTCGTATAGCAAATTTCAAGGCACGACCACATATACGTTAAATGCCACAGATCCGATACCCGCAACACCCACGCTGAGTACCTATATCTTTTCAGGTACCATTAACTTCCTCCTTTGGACACAGTCACCTTTCGCAACGCAATACGTGATTGAGCGATCTACAGTAAGCAATTCATTTTCAGGGCCACCCCTGGCTACAGTGAATTTTCCTGCGGTTCAATATTCTGATGCGGGCGTTACACCGGGTACCGTATATTATTACAGGGTAACGGCCAAGAATGCCGCTGGTTCATCTGCTCCCTCAGCACAGTCATCGATTACCCCGCCTGTTTCAACTTTATTCAGTCCCGTTCAAAACAGCCTTGCACTGAATTCCGATAACCAACAGGGCGTTTCCTGGGGCGACCTGGATGGAGATGGAGATGAAGACTATATTATTCCTTCATTCAATACAATTGATGGTCAATTGACAGTGCCTGTATTCTATGAAAATACGGGTTCAGGACAGTTTACCCGCCGGACAATCGCAGCCATGGCAGGAGAAAATACATCTACCTATCGTGGCGCCATGGTGATGGATGCGAATAATGACGGAAAACTAGATGTCTATTTTACAAGGAGTAGTACTAATACGTTACCTGATCTTTTGTTGACTAATAATGGAGGCTGGAACTTCACAAAAAATCCGATCCCTGTGTCAGCGCGCGCATCAACTTTCAGGTCAGCCTCAGGCGCAGATTTCGACCGTGATGGTCTTGTCGATATTGCAATAATCGATACAGACCCGACCGCAACAGCGGTATCACCCATTTTCATGAAGAACCAGTCTACCGCCAACACGATCAGTTTTTCTGCGTTGACCAATGCGATCACTTCCAGTGCCACCATTGGTCGAGAGGTATCATGGGCTGACTTTAATAACGATGGTTATCAGGATTTGCTCATCCTGTTTTTCAACAGTAGCGCGACTGTACCTAACCCAAATGTTCCAAACAAGCTGTTTAAAAACAATGGCGACGGGACATTTACACAAGTGACAGGGACCGTCTTTGACACTGATATTTTCTTCGCAGCCAGAACCAGTAGCTGGGGCGACATTGATAATGACGGCGACCTGGATCTATATATAGGCTCACAACTTGCATCCGTTACCGACAGGCTCTACCAGAATAATGGGAACGGCACATTTACCTCCATTACCGGCGGTGCCGTTGCAGAGTCAGGAACAACGACATTTGGAAGTGCTTTTGGTGATATTGATAATGATGGCGATCTGGACCTTATAGCCATTAATAGTGCCAATGGGAACTCGATCTTCATTAACTCGGGGAATGGGACTTTTACCAAGTATGCCGTAGGAAGCGAACTGTTAAACAGTACACAGCTTAACAATATTGGCGGGTCCTTTGTTGACTTTGACAACAACGGTTTTCTGGACATTTCTACCGGAAGAAATTCTGGAAATATTCCGCCATTTCTTTATCAAAATTCACTTACGGCCTCAGCTTCCCGGAATTGGACAGAGTTTAAGTTGATTGGTACCTTGTCTAATAAAGCAGCGATAGGTGCCCGTATAGCCGTTACGACTACGAGCCCCGCACGCACCATGATCCGGGAAATCACATCGCGATCAGGGTATGGAAGCCAATCAAGCTTGATTCAGCATTTCGGATTGGGGTCAGCTACCGCTATTTCCCAAATCAAAATAACCTGGCCCAATGGCGGTGTGCAGACATGGACCAATCCACCGGCAGCACAGACTGTCAACCAGGTTGTAACAATTACAGAGGACTTTGCTGGCCCAACATTTACTTTCGCACCTGCCAACGGCGCCACCGGAGTAGCCCTGGGCAATACCTTGACCCTAAACCTGAACAAGGCAGGGACAGCCGTGATTGGCAAAAACATCGTGGTGAGGAAAGGCTCACCAACAGCAGTCCCTACCCAAACCATTGCGGTAACTGCCGGAATAGCATCATCCGGCAATTTGGTGTACACCTACACGTTGGCTGCCACATTTGATCCGCTGACGCAATATTATATCAGTATTGATGCAGGCGCATTTATTGATATCTTCGGAAACGTCTCGTTGGCAGTGGCTCCGGCAGGATGGTCATTTATCACGATTGATAACGTTGCACCAACCATCAGCTTTACACCGCCAGCGCTTATTGATAAATCCAAAATCCCCACCACAGTTTTCAGCGTGACAGCTGCGGATAACATCAGTGTTAGTTCAGTGGTGATGAGCTATAAAGGGTTGGCAGGGACAACGTATCAAACCGCAACTGGATCCCTGAATGCAGGTACTGGTAAGTATGACTTTACACTGCAAGCGGCTTTCTTCGACGCGACTGGAATGGAGTACTATTTCACCGTAACTGACGGCTCGAACAACACGGCCAACAGTCCCGCATCGGGAACGCACATAACAAGGATTGACAATGTCGCCCCTACAATCACATTTACGCCACCAACGAACGTGCAGAAGAGCAGCATAGGCACGACGACTCTTAGCCTTACGGCTGCCGATAATTTTTCAGTTGCATCTGTCGTGATGAGTTACCGAAAGGTTACGGCCACCCAATATCAAACCCTCACAGGGGTATTTAACGCAGCAACCAGTAAGTATGATTTCCCGCTGCAGGCAACGTTTTTTGATGACATGGGGATGGAGTATTATTTCACTGCAAAAGACGGAAGCGACAACGCAACGCTCAATCCCTCCACGGGCACGAATATTCTCAAAGTAGCATTCTCTGCAACGACAACAGCCCTTGGGGTTTCTGCCGGAAGTGCAGTTGGAGATTATAAGATTATCTCGATTCCATTGGATCTCGCGTCCAGTAATTTTGCCAATATCCTTTCCAACTTTGGTGCACCGGACCCAACTGTCTGGAAATTGTTGAAGTATCAGGAAAGTCCGCAAGCATGGCTTGCCTATCCCAATGGGTTTAGTTCGGCAGCACGGGGTGAAGGCTACTTCATCCTCAGCAAGCAGGGGCAAAACCTGAATTTTGATCAGGCTGTTGCGCCTTCTTATTCACAAACCAACCTCTTCCAGTTAAATCTATCCCCTGGTTTTAACCTGATAGGAAACCCATATATGCTCCCCATTAACTGGGAAGACAGCCGAATAGCCGGGGTGGGTGCCGTTAAAACGTATCAGGGCGGTAACTACACAGATGGAAATACAATTGATGTATACAGCGGTGGATTTGTCTTTGCGAATGCTGCTGTGACCGTTCCTGTGAAACTCAAGACTTCGGTAAATGGTGGAAGGGTCGCGCAGTCTATTTCTTCGCAAATTGACGGAAATGAGTGGATCGTTCCCATCAGAATGATTCAGGACGAGCGGCAGTTTAATTTCGGCGGTATCGGCATGAGCCCTGGTGCAAGCCTCTCTTATGATGATCTTGATGATTTTGCACCACCCTCACCGACAGGCCAGTTTGAAATGAACTTCGCTCACCCGGAACACTTTATGAAAACCTTTTCCAGGGATGTGGTTCCTTCGGCGCAGGGATATACCTGGACATTCAACGCTACCTCTAACCTGACGAGCCCCGCAAAGCTGGAATGGAACAACACAGAATTTGCTGGTTCAGGACAGGACTTGTATTTGCTGGATGTAGCCCTGCAACGCCCCATCAACATGAAGACTGAAACTTCCTATGAGTTTTCGCCTTCGATTTCCAAGGAGTTCAAGGTGTTTTATGGGGCAGACGTAAAAGACCAATTGAAACCAAATCATATCTTCCTGGGAAGTGTTTCTCCCAATCCGGCAACAGGACCAGTAACCATACCGTTTACCTTACCGGATTTGGGCGGCCCCATGCAAGTTCACCTCCAGGTCTTTGACATGCTCGGAAGACCAGTAGAATCAATTCTCAACCAGACACTTCCATCAGGATTCTACCGCGTCGATTATGATGCAGCAGCTCCGGGAGGTAATGGCATGTACATCATTAAACTGGCTGTTAGTTATCAGGACAACCAGGAAGTGGCCTCTACCAAATTGATTATTCGCAAATAGATTACCATATGAAAACACTAGCAGTCATTCTTGTCATACTTTCTTTCATGGGAGGGTATGCGCAGAACGTAGGTTCCAGAACTACGGAATTTGAGATTGATCTGAGTGATCCGGGTAAGACCGTTAAAAGCGCTCTGCCGGCTATCAATTGGATTACACCAGTGGCTGAGACTAATTTTGTCAGCGATGCCAAGTACCGCATCAAATTTGAAATAGTGTCTACCACTCCGCTGAAGAATATTTCCATTGTCATCAAGGAGACATTTGATGCCTCATCACGCGGGATGCTGAATATCGCCCCGGCCAGTGAGGCAGAAAAATTCAGGAATATCATTGAG
>DNZD01000191.1 GCA_003504855.1 Cytophagales bacterium | reverse complement strand
TACCTGAGTTGATGTTGTAGGTTGCCGTTACGGACCGAACCGACATCAGCAGTCGCAAGAGTCCCTTGAGGGCGTAGTTGTTCGGTGGTTGCTTGACGGTATCGGGCTTAGCCTTGGCCTTTTCAAGCGGCGTGGGCTTGCGTTTTGGTGTGTTGATATCCTTCAGGAACCCTATTTTATTGTAAAGTTTCACGAGGTCAACGCGACCATTCCAGGCCTGCTCCTGCGTGTTTTGAATAATATTCCCGAGTCGAAGGCTATCAATTCGCTCAATAGGACCCGCCCGCCAGCTATAACCGACATTGTACCGATACTCCGTTCCCAACCAGTTGGTAAGCGGTAGTTTGTCAAATGGTACCGTATAGTTAGCGGTGATATTTTGCTGGAAATTCTTTTTCCGTCCGAAGCTCTTCAGGTTCATGAGTACCGAATCACGATATTGCTCCGCGGTGATGTTGCGCTTAAGGATGGATGAATATCCACCGATGGGGTCGGTGTCTGGTTCGTCAATGATAGCGTTCACCACCGCATTGTAGTCCAGGGTTAGGGATTTGGCAAATTGCCACCTTAAGGTATAGTAGCGGTTAAACAGGAAGTATTTCTGCAGATTGGGTTGCGGTGTTGTCTGGTTGCTGAGCGAATTGCGGTATACAATCTTGTTAAATGACCGGTCCAACTCCCCCCGGATACTGATGCTGGTGGGCACGGGATTAAAACCAAAATCCTTGATCAGTTGCAGCCAGGGTGATTTCCAGGAAGCGTCCTTGAAGGGTTGAATGCCTTTAAACTTTGGATTGTACTGCCACGCGACGGAGCCCTTTATGTTCCGTTGGGTATTTTCAATCAGGTTGAAGTTGGTGTGCGTGGCTTCGCTGTAGGCATAAGTGAAATTGAAGTTCTCAACATCCCAGACATGTGCAACGGCGTCTTTTTTGACTTTTGTCTTACGGACGTTGGTGAAGTTGAGGCTTCGCCTGATCGCAATATCCTGAATGAGCTTGTGATAGGCTTCCTTCTCAGCATCCGTATCGAACGATTGGTCCAGTGCGGCAATGCGCATATCCGGGTTAGCCGGATCGAAATTCGGATTCAGGACATTTTTTTCATAGCTGATGAACATCGGAATTTTTAATCCGGTATTCCTGGGCAGCAGCTTGTCAATGGCAATGTTGGCAGAAATATCGAAGATGGTTGTCTCTCCGCGTGCACGTTCGGAAATCTTGGATTGTACGTTGCCATAACCGTAGGTGATACGTTTGAAGGCTGTTGAGATATTGCCAAGATCGGCCAGTTTGGCATTAAAAACAGCGTTGGCCGCCCATCCTGCCGTGCGGTCAAAGTCAGTTAGGCGCATTTCATCAGCCCAGATACAAACGTTGATGGGCTTGCCGTCATCGCGCGGGTTTCGTACCCCAATCATCATCAGGCGCACCTGACTTAGGTCGGGTCGTCCAAAGATGCGAATGCCCTGACGGCCATCCACGAGTTTCGGTCCGGCACGCGGATAGAGTTCACCTAACGGAAAACTTTCCCGGTCTCGTTGGGCCTTTAATGCATAAAGGGCATTCAGGTCCATGTCAAACATGTTTTCGTCCGGCCAAACGTCGTTGACATCACCATTGGTGCCATTCTTTGATTTCTTAAGCGGAATCTCTATTTCATAATAGTTTTGATCGAAGTCGGTACCTAACCGCAGGAATCCGGTCAACTGATAATCCTGTAGCTTGTTGGTCGGGTCATGGGCAGACATGAACATCTTGATCCGTCCATAGTTGAAAAAGTCGAAGGACACGTTCTTGTAAATAGAACGACCATCTCCGTCGGCGAGGCCATTCACGCACATTTGCACCGACTGTTCGTTCAGGCGGCGCTGGATGGTAGATGTTACATCACGGTCACGCGCCAGGGGAGGAACGTACCCTGGCTTCTCACCATTGCCCTTACCATTCTCTTCCACGTTCACCACCGACACCGAGAAATTGTCCAGGTTTGGTTCCAGCTGTTCGCTCAGTTGCGACTGGGCCAGATCGGCTGTGTAACGACGCCAGCGGTTGCCCACGGCGCGGAAGCTGGAAAAGCGCAATACAACCGGTTCGGTGAATCCTGTGACAATCATCCGCGCGTATTTGATCGACTTGAATCCATTGATGGCACCCACCTGTTCTTCAAACTGCCGAATGGGTATCCGCACGAGGTACCAGGTAACATCACTCTTTCCGTCGGGGACAATCTTGTCCACGATGTACTTCTTACCGACATCAAGTTGCCCGGGTTTCAGGTCAAGATTGAATACATAATACTCTTCCAGATCACTCAGCGTATTGTCCTGGTTCAGGTCCTCGTTCTCCGGGATGTTGGAACCGGATTGTGCAAAGGGCTCCGTACCCGTGATAATGGGAGAGTTGTTCTCTACACCGTTGATGTGTTTATAACGACCCAATATCGTTGCATTGTTGGCATCCTGCTCGCTGCCAAGGAAGTACTTGAAGTCATCCGCGGAAGGGTCTTTCGCGACAACGGCCTGGGCAGCGCCGGTTTGTGAGATGAAGCTCCTGAACTTCACATTTTCCACTGAGTTACTGGCACCGTCGAGTCCGACGTCCTGGTTGGAACGCGCCGTGGCATCGGTGTTAAACGCGTTGTTGAGATACTGTTGGTTGGTTACGTATCCCCAGCTGTTTTCGGTAACAGCGCTGTTGGTGGCTCCGTTGACGATCGATCCATCCGTGGGCAAACCGTTTTCAAATGCATGCCTTCCATCGTGCATCAGGTCTTCAGAAATACTACCCAGGTGAAAAATCAATTTACCACCGGTGGTGTTCGGTCGGGCGTTGCTGCTTCCATCATTCACTACGCCATTGGAATTGTTGATAAACGGATCCATCAACCAAAACTCTACATACTCCACGTTAGCCTTGTCGAAGTCAACTTCTGTGCGGATTGCCGTGGTGATACCGGCCCAATTGTTGGCAGGATTCTTCAGGGTTCCGTCCGGGTTCAGGTCGGGGTTATAGTTGTATGGTCCGCGCTCACTGGGATAGTAGGCGAGGTCAAGAATCTGTTCGTAGAAGTTACCGACGAATGGGTCTTTATAGGGGAATATCTCTTGCGGTAGCACCGGTCGCACATAGTGATTTTCAAGGTCTTTGTCGCTGATATTGCTGGGCTTGAAGCGGCTGGTGGACCGGTAAAACAGGTTATCAATCTGATACCAGGCCAACTTGGCACGACGATATCCGGCCCGCACATCGTCGATTAAACCACCGCTCAGGTCATAGCGATTATCGGCTGTTTGTGGAGGCACCGCCAGTTTCCAACCTACCGGGTTAAGCAGGCTATAAGGGGTGGCCGTGTTTTCAAAGTCATCAATGAATGATGTTCCATCGCCCTGAACGATGTTGGAAGTACCGGGCAGCAATTGGGCGTATTCGGCGTTAAGTGTAACAGAAGACGTTTCTTTGGTTTGCAGGAAGGGAAGGGCGTCGACCATTTTAGTCAGCAACCTGGAATTCTTTTTCAGATTGACGTCCATGCCATACTGCCAGTTTCTGGCGGGTTCTGATCCGATCAGATTTCGGGTGATCAGCGGCCGCTCGTTGTAGTAAAGTAGCGTACCTCCAATGTTTACGTCATCACTCAGCCGGTAGTCAAATCGCGATCCCAACAGCGATCGGGTCTGAAAAGCAAAGGGATCTTGTTGTTCATAGGTAATGCTGATATTTTTTCCGGACGACAGAATTCCTTCGTTGAGGATGGATACCTTACCGAACGTGTAATCGACGGTGTAGTCGATATGCTCACGTAGCGGAGTGCCGCCCGCAAATACCTTTACTGACCCCTGCGAAATGTTGAAGCCCTGAATGACAATGTCGCGGCCGGCACCGGCCTTAAACGAACCGGAGATGTAAAACTTGTTTTTTGTAGCGACGAGTTCGGCTTCTGCTTTGGTGGTATGATACAAGGTATCATATACGTATTTCTGTATGAGGAATTGCTGCGTATTGGGATTTGTTTCTCGCTTGAACAGATTGCGGAGCCCTTCATTAAATGGCTCCAGGAAAGGGAAGATGATCAGCCCTGTTTCTGAATTGATGGTGACCTTTTCCACATAGTCAAAGTTGCCGTCTGGCTGTGGGTCGTTATATGGATTAAGCCGGTCTAGGCCAAGCGCTTGAATAAGTTGAACCGTTCTGGAGATATCGCCATCCTGAATTTGCGGATTGTCGATACCGGTTCTGTCGTCGCGATAGATTACACGCAATTGAAACCCGTCTTTCTGCAACTGGGTGACGCCGAGGTTGTAGACGTTTTTCATCATCAGGTTCCAGGTGGGAAGAATTTTTCCGGTAGCATCTTTGGTGGCAATCTTTCTGGGGCGCAACATTTTGAGAAAGACCACGTCTTTGGTGCCTTTGTTTGAATAGTCTTCGCTGAGTTCCCCTACTTTGTATCTTCTCCCGTTGTAGGTGTATTCAAACGCCACGGCCAGGGCCTCGTCGTTTTGCAGCTTGCGCTGAAGAGTGATGTAACCCAACTCTTTGTTAAAGCTGTACTCTGTAACGGCAAGTTTTCGGGCGCTGGTGATTTTTTCAAAGTCAGTTCCATTTTCAAACGGCTTTCCGCCGAAGAGGCCTTCCAGCTGTTGATTAATGCCATCAGAGCCGGCTGGCAATTTGCTCACCAAATCGTACAGGTTGTTGTTATCATTGTTGGTCGGTGATCCGTCGGGCACCACCGTGTTGTAATACAACTTGCGATAAGACTTATCAGATTCACCAAGGTCCATGAGACCGATCACGTCTCGCAAGGTCTGGGTGTCATTGTTTCGGTTGAGCAGGTACACTTCAACGCGGGTGATATTTACGCCCGAGGTAATCTGGGGTAGGGTACTGAGCCACTTTTCGAAATTGTCGCGGAAGAATTGTCCCAGAAAGAAGTGTCTGTTCTCGTCATAGTTGGATCCAACGATATCAAAGGGACGACCCTGTGCGGCACCGCCCGTACTTCCGGCAATGTTGATCACCGATTGCTTGCCGCGCTGGGTGGTGGCAATGGAGGTGACAAACAATTTTCCGAATTGCATCTGGGCCTTTACACCAAATAGGTTTTGTGCACCGGTTATTAAGCTATTGTTGAGTGGCAGGCTGACGTTACCAATCTCCAGCTTTTTGAGAATGTCTTCCTTAAAGCCGGTGTACTCCACCTTCATTTGATTTTGAAAGTCGAAGGAGTTGTTGTTATCGAAGTTGGTAGTGATCTTAAGCTTCTCACCCACCTTACCTTGCACCTGCAGGCTGATCTGTTGATCGAATTCAAATCCGCCATTGCGCTGTTGACGAATGGGTATAGATGGGTTCTGTATCTTTTGCCATTGCCCGCCAAAGTCAAGGGTGACATATCCCTTGGGAATCAGCTCTACATAGCTCCCGCCAAATATCCGATCGAGTACGGGGCTTACATAAAGTTTGGGCAACAGGTTGCGACTGCTCACGGCGCTTTCTCCATCGAGGGCCTTGCTGCGGGTTTTCCAATAATCTTTGATGATCGATTGGTTTTGCAGCTGATTGGCTTCCTGAAAAGTCATGAAAGACGGCGAGCGGAAATTGACGCGCCCCAGTTTTTCATAAATCGAGTAGGTCCTTCCGGTGTCGGGAAGTACCTCCACCTTCATTGACTTGGGGTCCTTGAGGAAAAGGGGCGACTGTGTTGTGATATTTGAAAACGGATCGCCGTAACGGTCGGTGGGCGTGAAGGTTGGGCGATAGACGGGTTTGTATTCAACTGTGTCTTGCCGTGTGGTATCCTGTCGGGCGGTTCGAAATTGTGCCTTACTGGGAATGGACACCAGGCATGATATCGCGATCACGGCCAGTCCAGGGGTGAACTGCTTTGTCCAGGTTCGGTAGTTCAAACGTACTCTATGCGTTTTTCAGTGCTTGCTTTACCAGGTCTTCCAAGCTAATGGTATTTCCTGATTTTTTCAGGACGGTTTCGATACTTTTCTCGGCCGCAGCACGTGGAATTCCAAGGGTCATTAAAGCAGTTAACGCCTCCTGTCGGGTGGTATTGTTTTGGCTGCCACCTAAAGTTAAAATTTCATTTGGACCGGATTTGCGAAGCTTATCCCGGAGCTCTAAAATGAGCCTTTGGGCGGTTTTTCCGCCAATTCCTTTCACGGCCTGAAGGGTGGCTGCATCCTCCCGCAGGATGGCAGATTTCAGTTCCTCCGGTGGTAGCGAAGACAAGACCATCATGGCCGTATTCGGACCAACACCGTTTACCGAAATCAGGTTGAGGAACATGGATTTTTCAGCCTCCGTGGAGAACCCAAAAAGTACATGGGCATCTTCACGCACGTGCAGGTAAGTCGACAAGCGAATGTCTTCCCGGTCTTTGATATCCGAGAAGGTATTAAAAGATATGGAGGCCTGATATCCCACGCCTCCAACTTCTACAATCACGTGGGTTGGTTCTTTATGAACCAGCTTGCCCTTCAGGTATGCAATCATGCCCGCTTACTTTTTCCCAGACTCGATCTCTTGTTGTAATTGTGCGTCCACCACAGCGATCGCAGTCATGTTTACAATTTCACGAATCGAACTTCCCAGTTGCAGGATGTGCACCGGTTTTTTCATGCCCAACAGGATCGGACCGATGGTTTCAGCTCCGCCAATCTCCATCAACAACTTGTATGCGATGTTGGCGGAAGCAAGGTTGGGGAAGATGAGGGTATTGGCTCCTTCTTTTGACAAGGCGCTAAACGGGTACAACTCTCGCTGCAGATCAACGTCTAGGGCAACGTTAGCCTGAATATCCCCTTCGATAACCATGTTGGGATATTTTTCTTTGGCAAGCTTTACGGCCTTTTGTGTTTTTTCAGGAATCTCGCCTTTGCTGGATCCGAAGTTGGAGTACGACAACACGGCCACACGGGGCTCTGCCTCAAAGAAGCGGGCACCACGTGCAGTAAGACCTATGATGCCAACCAGTTCTTCTGGCGTGGGATCAACATTGACCGTACAGTCGGCGAAGAAAAAGGTTCCTTTCTTATTCAGAATGATGTACATACCAGCTACCCGCTGTACGCCTGGTCGCATGCCGATGATTTGCAACGATGGGAGAATCGTCTTTGAATAATCACGGGTCAACCCGGAGATAAGCGCGTCAGCTTCCCCCAGCTCTACCATCATGGCGCCGAAGGCATTGCGGTCGCGCATGGCCCGATAAGCATCAGCGAGGGTAGATCCTTTTCGCTGTCGCTTGGCGTAGTAGGCTGCTGAGAATTTCTCATCGCGGGCCTTGTCTTCACGGGGATCGATGATGGTGCACTCGCTCAGTTCAAGCTTATACTCTTTAATGAGTCGTTCGATCTCGGCACGATTGCCAAGCAGGATAGGCTTCGCAATTCCCTCGTCGACGAGCACTTGTGCCGCCTTGAGGATTTTTGGATTGTCAGCTTCTGCAAAGACAACTCGCTTGGGTGACTTTTTAGCCCGGTCAATAACGGTCGTAATCAGTTTCTGATCAATGCCAATTCTCTTCTGCAACTCCTGGTTGTAAGCAGCCCAATCGGTTATGGGCTTCTTGGCTACACCAGAGTCCATCGCCGCTTTGGCAACAGCCGGAGCAACAGTGGTGATCAGGCGATAATCAAGGGGTTTGGGAATAAGGCACTCGCGTCCAAATTCAAGGGTAGCACTACCATAAGCGAGAAGGACGCTATCGGGTACGGGCTCTTTGGCCAATGTCGACAACGCGCGAACGGCAGCAAGTTTCATGGCTTCGTTGATACCAGTGGCCCGCACGTCCAGGGCACCACGGAAAATGTAAGGGAATCCCAATACGTTGTTTACCTGGTTGGGATGATCAGAACGTCCGGTGGCCATGATGAGATCAGGCCGGGTGCGCATAGCCAGGTCGTAGGCAATTTCCGGGTTGGGGTTAGCCAATGCAAAGACGATCGGGTCTTTGGCCATATTCATCACGTCTTCGGGCGTCAATACATCTGCCTTGGACAAGCCGACAAAAATATCGGCACCCTTAATCGCTTCCTGGAGGGTTTTTACTTTTCTGCTGGTAACAAATTCTTTCTTGGTCGCATCAAGGTCTTTTCGGTCAGTGTTCAGTACGCCCTTGCTGTCGCACATGATCAGGTTTTCGGGTTTCAGGCCGAGCGCGAAATATAATTTAGAGCATGACACGGCAGCGGCACCGGCTCCATTCATGACCATGACAACCTTATCAATTTTCTTACCGATGATCTCAAGCGCGTTGATCAGGGCAGCACTGGAGATGATGGCCGTACCGTGCTGATCGTCGTGCATAATCGGAATTTTCATTTGCTCGCGGAGTACCTGTTCAATTTTGAAACACTCCGGCGCTTTGATGTCTTCCAGGTTGATTCCGCCAAACGTAGGCTCCAGTGACTTTACGATCTTGATGAATGCATCAGGATCTTCTTCATTGATTTCGATGTCGAAGCTGTCGATGCCCGCATACTTCTTGAACAGAACAGCTTTGCCTTCCATCACGGGCTTGGCGGCCTCCGGGCCGATGTTACCCAATCCCAATACAGCAGTGCCGTTGGAAATTACGGCGACCAGGTTTCCTTTAGCCGTGTACTTGTACACATCTTCCTTGTTGGCGTGGATTTCCATACAAGGCTCGGCAACTCCGGGAGAGTAGGCGAGGGCGAGGTCGTGTTGGGAGGTGAGGACTTTGGTAGGGACTACTTCGAGTTTACCAGGTTTGCCCATACTATGATAGTTGAGGGCATCTTCTTTACGGATTTTGATAGCCATGGGGTATCAGGGATAAGCCTCCCAAGTTACGGTATTCGCACCAAACGAAGAGGTTTCGGCGGAAAGTTTTACAGGGTTGGCGGCGTCCTGTAACTCAGGGTTTTGGCAACTCAGTGCTGGTGCGGAATGTGTGCAGAATGGTCTCCAGTTCACGCATGATTTCCCGTTGGTTCCTGCCGGGACTGAACGTAAAGCCTTCTATATAGTAAAATTGTTGATTGGCCTCATCCACCAGCGCATACCCCTGAAAGGGGCCACCCATGCCAAAAGTATTACTCCGCCAGATTCCGCGCAGGCGAATGGCAAAGTGATTGTTGAAATTGATGGTGTCAGCAGTTACCGGAATGAACGGCACAGCACGTTCGGTGACAAAATAGGTATCGGGTATTTCCGGATCTTCGTAGATATAGTGTCGCAACATGTCATCGCGGAAACGCACCAGGCTCTCCAGTCCAAACGCTGCTGGCGTCGTATACTTTTTCCTCGCAATGAAAATGTCCTTGTCGTCCTTGGGATTGATTTGCCTCAACCAGACGAAATCAGGTTGTTTGTCAGCAAGCTTATAGCCAAACGGAACCTTAAGGTAGCATTGGTACTCGTTCTTCAGCACATCACTCACGCCAGATACCTGGTTCGATTTAAACAGGGAGACGCTCAGGCGTTCGCGTTCACGCAGATCAAAATGATCCGTGAGTTTTGAGAGATTTTTTTTCACCATTGAAAGAAGGTGTTGCTCCTGCGGACTGGTGAGGTACATCACTTCCTGATTCTTAGCGAATACATTCCTGGCAGAGGCCAGAAAGTTGTCCGGTTGTGCTTTAATTTTTTCAATCGACTCCGGTGTAAACAAACTCCGTAAGATCCTGGACCCTGAGGTTTTCTGATCCAGGGTGAATACAAAAATCAAATTTCTACTCTGTTTTAATACGAAATTGAGCTTTCGCGGATCAATCCATCGCATCTTGAATCGGGCCTCTTTGCGGGGCAGTCCAGGCATCTCTGCATTGAAGGCAGAGTCCAGCGTCCTTCCCAGCGGACCGCGCCATTGCAGCGAATCCATCACCAGAAAAATGTCGCCCACACCGCCAGAGGCCGGGGGCATGTTCTTCACGTCTTTGGAACAGCTGCCAAACAGAACGGCGGTAAACAAGAGTGCTATCAGGGTGCGCATGGTATCAATCAGAATGCCAAAGGTAGCAATTCGTCACAGGGCTATTTCTCAGGCAGAAGCACTGCCTGAAAAAAATTCTTTTGTTGCAGGTACCTTTTGGCCGCATCCTGTATTTGCTGCGGCGTAATGGCTTTGAGCCGTTCTTCGAAAGTGAGGACGCCGGTGGCGGCGATACCGGTTTCGGCGCTCCGCTGCAACCGGCTTACCCAATAGCTATTGTCCCGCAAATCCTCCTTGTGTTCTTTAGAAAACTCTTCCTTCACTTTGTTGAGATCTTCAATCGTTGGACCATGGTCTTTAATCTTTTGAATCTCAGCGAGGGTGGCTTTGATGAGCTTGTCCACATTCTCAGGACCACAGGGCAGGGTTACGTTGATGGTATAATTGCTGTATGGATTTTTGTTCAGGGTGCCATTCATCCCACCGCCATAGATGCCGCTCAGTTCTTCGCGGAGTGTTTCAGTAAGTTTAATGTTCATTAGCTCGATGAGTGCCTGCAGGTGAAGTTGTTCTTCTTCGGAATAGATTGCCTCACCGGTGTACGTCATCACAATGAGACTTTGTGGTTCATGACCTTTTCGAATTTCTTTTTTCAACACACCCTGTATCGGGCGTACGCCGCGGTCTTTGTAAGCCGATACCGCTGTAGTTGAGCTGGGCAACGTACCCAGGTAAGTAGCAATCAGGGGTTTCAGTTTAGCCAGGTCAACGCTTCCGACGATGTAGAATGTCCAGCCACGTGCATTGCCAAAGCGCTCTCCGTATATCTGCATGGCGCGGTCGAGGTTTATTTTATCAAAATCAGTTGTGCGTGGCATACGGGGACCACGCAAGTGATTTTGGTATAGCATGCGCTGCGTGGAGTCCTGAAACACGGTACGCGGGTCACTCAACATATTCTTGACTACACCTTGTTGTTTGGAAATGAATGACTTGAACAATGCTTCGTCTTTACGTGGTTTGGTGAAATATAAATGAACCATTTGTAGCATGGTTTCAACGTCTGCTGTCCCTGATTGTCCTGAAATGCCCTCAGAAAGGTTGCTCAGTCGTGGACTCACAGAGACTGATTTGCCAGCCAGTGCCTTGCGCAGGTCGGTCGGAGAAAATTCACCGATACCCATTTGGTTGACCAGCGTTGCGGCGTATTGCCCGCTAAACCAATCCGCATCTTCAAACAAGGATTGCCCGCCAAACCGGAAGCCGGACAGCACAACTTCGTCATTCTTGAAATCGGTGGGCTTCACAATCACTTTTACTCCGTTGCCCAGCGAAAGCTCAGCATATCCCAACTCCGTATTTTTCTTGTCAAACAGGATGCGTCCGCCTGCCGGAGCTTCTGCCATCAGGGTGGTGGCAACGGCTTTCTCAATATATGGCGTCACAGGAATTTTCTCCGCATCGGCTACCATGGCCAGCAATTGATCGTTGGTGGGAAGTGTGAAGTCAGCCTTGTCCGGTCCTTGCAGGATAACCAGTTTTTTCTCTGCAGCGGAAGGAATGAGTTTAGCCGTGTAAGCATTTATTTCTTCCAGCGTAATGGTGCTGAGGAGTTGTTGGTGGTACGTAAATTCATTTTCAATGCCGGGAATAGGTTCCTGGTTCAGAAAATGACGGATGTATTCATCTGCGAAGTTGTCTGACTCTGATTTGTCGCGCTCATTGTAGGCGCGTTCCATGCTTCGGAGCATGGATTTGCGCGAACGGTCGAGCTCATTAGCGCTGAACCCAAA
Organism: Cytophagales bacterium; assembly: GCA_003504855.1. Lineage (GTDB taxonomy): Bacteria > Bacteroidota > Bacteroidia > Cytophagales > Cyclobacteriaceae > ELB16-189. The sequence continues at coordinate 577 of DNZD01000191.1, read as the reverse complement.
TTGACGGGCGCGTTCATTTTCCTGTATCAGGGCGTCGATAGCGGCCTTGATGCCAGCCTTGCCCAGCAGAGCTGCGGCAAAGTAAGACTCATACCCATGTACGAAAGCTCCCCGACCGCTACCGCCGGCAATAAACGGTGGCTCTGCTTTCTGTGTGAGCTCCTGCATGCGTTGGCTTAGCATGCTGCTCACCAGGCTGCGAACCATACCACCGCGATAGTCGCCGATGGTGGTCTGGATTTCGGCCTTCTGGGTGGGATAAAAGATTTGAACGATATGGTTGGTGGCTTCGGCATCCGTTACAACCAAACCCGTGGAAGTAGTGCGGGTGGGTACAGCGGCATATGTGCGCGTACGTTCTTTGGCTGGATTCTTCAGCTTTTCAAAATGACGCTTGATCATCGCTTCGGCTTGCGCCGGATCGATGTCACCGACCACAATCACAGCCATCAAATCAGGACGATACCAGTCGCGATAATACCGGGTGATGGCGTCTGGCTTGAAGGTCTTGAGTATGTCGATTTGACCAATGGGCAATCGTTTGGCGTAGAGTGATCCTTCCAGAATGTAGGGAAGG
>DNZD01000059.1 GCA_003504855.1 Cytophagales bacterium | reverse complement strand
TATGGCACTCCTCGATCTGTTTGGAAAGAAAAAGAAGGAATTCAAAGCTTCCTGCCGCATTACCCGTGAGCCGCTTGAGCGCGGATTCGGCTATTTGTTGACAACCTCACAGGTGGTATCCAGTAAGAAATATTGGGACCTGGTGATGACCGAACCTGAAACACTCTCTTACACCGTTTCACACTTTCAGAATCAATCCAGCGGCACCCAGATGCGTTCCATGATCTTCGAAAAGTATGCCTCTGTCGATAAGCCTTGGATTGTATCCGATTCTGTCATCAACTATTTCGAAGTAGACAAAAGCAAAGCCCGGGAAATGGCTCGTCAATGGTGGGAATCTGAAGGTGTGTTTACACCCACGAACACGGGAGCTGCAGGCAATACCCTCGATCAGGAAACCTTTCAGAACTGGAAAAACTATGCGATTCTGGAGGCCGGACGCGAACGCGTAAGCCGGTAATTAAACAGCCCGGTTGATGGTGTACTCCACCAACTGACCCAGGGAGGTTTTGTATTTCGATTCAGGAAACTCCTTCAATATCTCAAGGGCTTGCTGATAGAATCGTTCCATCGCAGCCTGGGCATATTCTATACCGCCTGATTTCTTCACGAACTCAATGACTTCACGTACCTTTTTTGGCTTGTCGCTTTCGCGCCTCACGATGTGGGCAATGCGTCGGCGCTCGAGCCACGAGGCTTTGGACAACGCATAGATCAGCGGCAGGGTCATCTTCTTTTCCTTGATGTCGATGCCTACCGGCTTACCTATTTCATCGTCACCGTAGTCGAAGAGGTCATCTTTGATCTGAAACGCCATGCCAATATGCTGACCGAACAATTTCATCCTGGCGACGGTAGCCTCATCCGCACCCACCGATGTTGCGCCAACCGCGCAGCAGGAGGCAATTAACGAAGCTGTCTTTTGCCGGATGATTTCATAGTATACCGCCTCGTCAATATCCAGGTGCCGGGCCTTTTCCATCTGCAGCAACTCCCCTTCACTCATTTCATTTACGGCATTGTTCACGATGCTCAGGAGTGCAATTTCATTGTGCTGGATTGATAGCATGAGTCCACGGGACAAGAGAAAATCGCCTACCAGCACAGCAATCTTATTTTTCCACAAGGCATTGATCGAAAAGAAGCCTCTCCGGTAATCGGAATCATCCACCACGTCGTCGTGCACCAGCGATGCGGTGTGCAAGAGTTCGATGAGGGATGCGCCCCGGAAAGTAGACTCTGAAATCGTGCCGCAGGTGCCTGCGCTGAGGAACACAAACATCGGGCGCACCTGTTTGCCTTTGCGCTTCACGATGTAGTTCATGATTTTGTCGAGCAACAAAACTTTCGTGTGCATGGAGGCGCGGAATTTTTGTTCAAAATCCTCCATCTCACGGGCTATGGGTGCTTTAATGTCGTCGAGTCTTAAAGACATGGGTCGCAATATAACAGCCAGTGACCGATCCAAGGCTGATCCGGGCCGGCCAAAGGCAAAAAAACCTGCGTGCACTACCTCCACAATCCACTTATGACTAATTTGGCCCCATGAGCGATATGGATAAGCAATGGGAACAGGTCTTCTTCGCCTTCATCGTGCTGGTGATCGCCTTTATCGTGGGGCGGGTGATGCGGTTTCTCGTTGGACGCTTCTTCCGGGGGGCAGCCAAAAAGCTTAAGGTTGACCCTACCCGCTACAACTTTTTCAAGAACGCCGTCGACTTCCTGATTTTCCTGATTGCCAGCGTAATCATCTTTCGTTCGGTACCGGCCCTGCGCACCTTCGGAAATACCATCCTGACGGGTGCCGGTATCCTCGCTGCCATTGTCGGTTTTGCTTCCCAGAGTGCATTCTCCAACATCATCAGTGGAATATTTTTGGTCATTTTCAGGCCATTGAGTGTAGGGGATCGGGTAAAGATTGGGCAGTTGTACACCGGTGACGTTGAGGACATTACCCTGCGGCATGTCATCATCAAGGATTTTGAGAATCGCCGCATTGTCATCCCGAATACCGTGATCAGCAATGAGGTGATTATCAACTCAACACTGACAGACGAAAAGATATGCATGTTCCTTGAGTTGGGCATATCGCTGGAGGCCAACATTGACCTCGCCCAAAAGATCATGCGCGAGGAGGCTACGCAGCACCCCTATTGTATCGATAACCGCACACCCGCCGAGTTGGCCAAAGGTGAAACCTCCGTGATGGTACGTGTCATGGGAATCACAGAACTTGCTGTTCAACTGAGGGCGTATGCCTGGGCCGAGAATCCAAACAATGGCTTTGATCTGAAATGCGATGTTTTGAAGTCAATCAAGAACCGATTTGACCGCGAAGGGGTTGAGCTGGCCATGCCGCTCCGCCTGGTATCTTATCGTAATTCCCCCAACCCAACCGCATAATGGCAAAGCAAAAGACAACCGGCATTGAGGCCAAGGCACCCAGCGACAATCAGGTGATCCTGGAGTTGATACAATACAACGACAAGGAGTATGAGATGCAGGCTGATATCCCGGTTGATGAGTTACTGACCCAGCTGAAACCCCATCTGGTCAACTGGGTGAACGTCGATGGCCTCCACGACCGGCCTATTGTGCAGAAGCTGGGCAAGCATTTCAACTTGCATCCCCTGCTTATTGAAGATGTGCTGAGCGACCATCAGCCCAAAGCAGAAGAGTTTGATGACTATCTCTTCTTCACCATGAAGATGCTCTATCGCATTCAGGAGAAGAAGATTGAATACGAGCAGATCAGTTTCGTGCTGGGCCGCGACTACCTCCTTTCCTTCCAGGAAAAAGAAGGCGACTTGTTTGGTCCTTTGCGTGACCGCATCAAACAAAGTTCAGGACGCCTGCGTCAGCGCAAGGCCGATTATCTCCTGTACCGGTTAATTGACATCATAGTTGACAATTACTACATCATTCTCGATGAAGTGGGGCAGCAGATCGAGCAGGTTGAAGACGACATCTATGAACGGCCCACGAACCACACCTTTCAGAAGATACAAAAGATCAAGAAGGAGCTGATTTACCTGCGCAAAGCCCTCTATCCGTTGCGGGATGCCCTGAGCAAACTGGCCAAAGATGAGACCGGATTCATTGATGCCGGCAGCATGCGCTACTTCGATGATGTATATGACCATGTGGTACACCTGATCGATTCCATGGACACCTACAAAGATCTCACGTCCAGTCTTGTGGATATCCATATCAACACCATGAATACCCGGATGAATGAAGTCATGAAGGTGCTCACGGTGATCTCCACGATATTCATGCCCCTCACCTTCATCGTAGGGATCTATGGGATGAATTTTGACAACATGCCCGAACTGCACTGGCAATGGGGCTATTACGAGGTGTGGATCGGAATGGTCCTGATCGTTTTTGGGATGATCTGGTATTTCAAATACAAAAAATGGTTTTAAATTACCCTGCCTAAACTAACCCTAACCCTATGTTTGTTGCAATCCTCCTGCTCCTGGTTGGCTTTGCCATCCTGATTTTCGGAGCCGACTTTCTGGTCAATGGTGCGTCCTCAATCGCCAAGAAAAATGGTATTTCCAACCTGGCCATCGGTCTTACGGTCGTTGCTTTCGGTACCTCCATGCCGGAACTGGTAGTGAGCCTGGTCTCCGCCCTGCAAGGAAAGAATGACGCCTCATTTGGTAACGTGGTAGGAAGCAACAACTTCAACCTGTTGTTTATCCTGGGTGTAGCCGGATTGATTTATCCACTCGTAGTACAACGCAATACCGTCAAGTATGAAGTGCCTCTCTCATTACTCGCTGCTGGCGTGCTCTACGTCCTGGTAAACGACCTGGACCTGTGGGGACCAGGCCCGGCAGACAACCCATCGACCAACCTGCTTAGTCGCTTTGACTCCATTGTGCTTCTGGTATTTTTTGGATTGTTCCTGATGTATATCTACCGCACGATGCGTACATCCTCTGATATGGAAGAAGGTGAGCCGATCAAATTGCATAGCACCGGTAAATCCATCCTGATGATTGTTGGTGGACTCGCAGGATTGATTGGTGGTGGTGAACTGGTGGTTGACAGTGCAATTAAAATTGCTCACTCGTTTGGCCTCAGCGAAAAACTAATCGGTCTGACCATCCTGGCGGCTGGTACATCTTTGCCTGAACTGGCAACTTCCTGTGTGGCCGCTTATCGCAAGAATACCGATATCGCCATCGGAAACGTGGTGGGATCAAATATCTTCAACATCTTCTTTATCCTCGGTATCACTGGTGTTATTCATCCGATCCCCTACAGCACCGCGATGAATTTTGACATTCAGGTACTCATGGCGTCAACCATCATTCTGATGATCTTCATGTTTACACTCAACACGCGGAAACTGGATCGCTGGGAGGCTTTTATATTACTGATGTCTTATGTAGCCTACGTGGTTTACCTGGTCAGCATCGACTAGCCGCATAATTGTTACCTCAATAAAAAAAGCCCCGGATGATCGGGGCTTTTTTTATGACTGAATAAGGAAGGTATTACTTCACACGCTTCTCCAACTCATCCACTTTGGCTTTCGCCTTATCGTTACCGAGGGAGAGTGCTTTTTTATACAACTCAAGGGCTTCCTTGAGGGTATCTTTCTTCTTGCGGGGGGCGAGTTTGGTGCGGTTGGCAGCTTCTTCAACAGCCTGTCCGCGGGCAAAATAAGAATCTGCTTCGCTCATCTTGCTCTGCACCATCAACTCCTGAATGCGGGCTTCGATCAGTGCAAGCTCTTGTTGCTTCGCTTCGATCTGTGCCTGCTTGTCATTGAGTTCAGCCTCTTGCATATCGATGGTGATCTTCTGGTTCTGGTTTTCAGTGCCCAGTTCCTGCACCTTCTGCTGCAACGAGGTGATTTCTGCATTCTTGGTCTCCAGGTCAGCCTTCAGTTTCTTCACCGTAGCGGCGAATGCATTGGAGTTGGCCTTTGATTTTTTGAGGGCTTTCTCCAGGTCACCGATTTTTGACTGGGTTTCTTTAACGTAGTTATTGAGGTCTTTCATCCGGCTGGTGTAGGCCGAATACGTGGTGCCCTCTACCATGTTGACGCGCAACACCTGGCGGTTCGCATCAATGGAATCCATCAGCGTGCCTACCTCCTGGAGTGTCTGCGCCATTTGCTGACTCACCTGCAACTCAGATTGCAATGAGTCGAGCTGGGATTTCAGTTTAGCATTTTCAGCACCGCCACAGCCGGCCAAAACCGCTGCGAAAAGCACGATAACAATCAATTTATTCATAGGTTATTTGGTTAATCCGGGGCAAAAGTACGGTGGTTTGGCGGGCCCCCTACCGGGGCTCCAAATAAATTTTAGACGAAGCGACATTTTGCACGCCAATCGTGTAAATTCGCCCCGGTTTTTACGGTTTTAGACCGAGCTACTGATGCCCAAATTCAATTTCACGCGTTTGCAACGCACCGACCTGGGCAGGCCACAAAACCCACTTGCAAGAACCGGTCACCTTCCTTTTCCTATCGGATTTATATGGATTGCCGGCGGATATCCTACGATTAACACCCACCGCTAATACTGGCACCAGACTATGGACGGTTCTAAAGATCTAACCAAGTATCAACTCACGGCCGCCGGTGTGTTGGTGTCATTGGGCATCATATACGGTGATATTGGTACATCCCCGCTGTACGTATTCAAGGCAATCATCGACGGCCGAACCATCAGCCGGGAATTGGTGCTGGGAGGTATGTCTTGCGTGTTCTGGACATTAACCATCATCACCTCTTTCAAATACATTTACCTGGCCCTGAATGCCGACAACAAGGGAGAAGGAGGAATTTTCGCTTTGTATGCCTTGGTGAGAAAGTACAAAGCTGAATGGGTCATTTATCCAGCCATTATTGGATGTTGTACCCTGCTGGCCGACGGATTCATTACACCGGCCATTAGTATTTCATCAGCCGTTGAAGGATTGACCATTGACTACCCCAGTATTCCAACTGTGCCGATTGTGATTGGAATACTGATACTCCTGTTCTTCTTTCAGCAATTTGGTACCAGTGTGATCGGTACCACATTCGGCCCGATCATGCTCGTGTGGTTTGTAATGATTGCCACTTTCGGCACCCTGCAATTGCTCCAACAGCCCGATGTGATTGAATCCGTCAATCCCATTTATGCCTGGAACCTGCTTACGAAATATCCAGGCGGATTCTGGATTCTGGGCGCCGTATTTCTTTGTACTACAGGTGCTGAAGCACTTTATTCTGACTTAGGTCATTGCGGCAAAGGCAACATTCGTGTGGGTTGGGGCTTTGTTAAGGTCGCTTTGCTCCTCAATTACTTCGGTCAGTCATCCTGGCTCCTTGCCCATGCCGGTGAAAAACTCGATGGCAGGATTCCATTTTTCTCCATTATTCCGGAACAGTTTCTGTTGTTCGGAATTATTGTAGCCACCCTCGCTGCAATCATCGCAAGTCAGGCACTGATCTCCGGAACGTTCACCCTCGTGAACGAGGCAATGAAACTTAAACTGTGGCCTTCCACCAAAGTCCGTAACCCAAGCCGGGTTCGGGGGCAAATTTATCTGCCTGCCATTAACTGGTTGCTCCTGGTTGGGTGCGTTTTGGTAGTATTGATCTTCCAGGAGTCCACTGCCATGGAAGGCGCCTATGGATTGGCCATTACCTTGAACATGCTGATGACCACAACCTTGCTGACGTATTACTACAGCACGGTCAAAAAATCCCGATTCCGAACAATCGCCATCAGCGTCGTATTCTTCACAGTGGAGTCGCTCTTTCTGGTATCCAACTTTGATAAATTTGAACAAGGCGGATGGTTTACGTATTCCATTGCCTTCATCGTATTCATTCAGATGTTCATTCTTCTGAAAGCACGTTATCTTCGGGACCGGCACACAGAATTTGTTGATTTAAAACACTACGTCCAACTCATCCAGGATTTGCAGGAAGATGCAACCATCCCCAAAGAAGCCACCAACCTGGTCTATATGGCAGTGGCCGACAGCAAACGCTACATCGATTCCAATATTATTTATTCTATTTTCAAGAAAAGACCCAAGCGTGCCGACGTGTATTGGTTCCTCCACGTTGACACAGTGGATAGTCCTTATACTTCCAAGTATTCAGTGGATACGGTAATCCCCCGTAAGTGCTTTTTTGTACGAATCAAACTTGGATTCAAGGCAGATCATCGGGTGAATCTGCTCTTCGCAAAGATTCTTCATGACATGGCCGAAACCGGAGAAATTGACCTGACCAGTCATTATGAGTCGCTGCAAAAGCACAGCATGCCTTCCGACTTTAAGTTCATTATTCTCCATTCGCTGGCTTCTGTTGACAGCGAAATATCTTCCTTTGACAACCTCATTATCCAGGGATACCGCTTTATCAAACGTCACAGCCTGAGCACCGAAGAGATGTATGGGTTGGAATTGGCTAATGTGGAGGTCGAGACAGTTCCCATCATGGTGGGTCCTGTCGCCAAAGTGCGCATCAAGCGCGAAAAGGCAGAATCAGAGCGCGAGAAAGAAATGAAATACCACGGCAACTATCAATAGATTTCTGGCCTGTACTTTCCAGTCCACTACCGTCCCCATTTCAGATTACGCCCATGTTATCCTAACTTGCGTTAGGTTCTAATTGTACTTTCCATGAAAACCGCGCTTTTTTCGTTCCTGGCGTTACTTCTTAGTATCCTGTCCTTTGCAGGCCCTACGGCTTCCCGGGGAATTCTGGATGCACGAGCAGTTGACTTGGGCCAGGAGCGGGTGGCGCTGAATGGCACCTGGAACTTCTATGATAACCAACTCATTTTCCCGGACGAACTTCGTGCCGGGGAGTATGTGCCCACCGATTTTCCACATGTCTGGAATGAGACCCGGGCCAACCATATGGGCTTTGGTTATGGTACCTATTCACTGCGTATTCTCGTAGCACCCAATACCGGGCTCCTCGCACTCGAGATTCCGCAGATTTATTCAAGCTATTCCCTGTGGATCAACGATAAGGAGATTGCCACCAATGGCAAAGTCGGACTGGCTGCCGATACGTATACACCCCAGTGGATGCCACAAACCGTTGTGTTTGAACCTGGCACGGATACGATCAGACTCCTGTTGCGCGTAAGCAATTTCAGTCACCACGTTGGTGGCGTAAAAGATCCTATTTATATGGGCAGCGCAGAGCTGATGCAACATCATCGCAGCATTGCGGAGACCAGCAACCTGATCGAGTCCGGGCTGCTTGGCCTGGTCGGCATTGCGTTCTTCATTATTTATCTGATCAAGGATCGTAAAAAGGTCATTCTTTATTTTGCCCTGCTTTGTCTCACCTGGGCCGTCCGGGTTGGGTTTTCCAATATGTACATTTTCATTTCCTACATGCCTGACTTCAGTTGGCATGCGATGATCCGGATTGAGTACATCACACTTTTCCTGACCATGATCTGGGCGTCACAATACCTCAGCTATGTATATCCCAAAGAACAGTACCGTATCCTGAAGTACTTCCTGATTGCCTGTAACGTTTTCTTCGTTGCCTTCGCCCTCTTCGCATCACCATCCACCTTCACAGAATGGATCACGCTGTATATTACCTTCTGCGGATTGGTGATGCTCAACGCGGTGATCCTTGTATTGCGCGCATGGGTCAATCAGCGAATGGGCTCTACTTTCCTCAGCGCATCCATTGTACTCGGCTTGTTGGTCTTTGCTTATGATGTGTTTTCCTACGAGGGTTTCTCTGCCTACAACCCGCTGGTCTTCAGCGCAGGGTACAGCCTCGTATTTCTGATGATGGGCACCGTATTGCTGATGCACGTAGGCATTATCAAAAGCGCTGGTCAGGCCCCATCCCGACTCACTTACAAGGATCTCTATAAGGATCAGGACGTCCGATAGCGGACGCCTCAGGTCAGGATCGGACGATAATTTGGTCCTAGTAGCCGTTTTTGGCCTCCATTATACAGAATTGGTGTTTGGCCCGATATCTGAATAGATATCAGCAGAACCTCATGCCATGCTCTACAACTACCTGAAAATCGCATTCCGGAACATCACCAAGCACTCGGTGTATTCCGCCATCAATATTGCCGGCTTATCCGTTGGGTTGGCCAGTTCTGCACTGATCTTCCTGTGGGTCGCCGATGAGATGTCTTTCAACAAGTTTCATAAGAACTACGATGACCTGTACCAGGTCTACATGAATCAGAGTTTTGCTGATGGCATCGCAACTGACCGGCCTGTACCGTTACCGCTGCTCGAAGCTGCCAAAGCCAAAGTAAGCGAGATTCAATACATGGCGGTAGCCAACTGGGGAGAAGGAAGCCTGCTGACGCATGGGGACACGAAGATCAATAAGAACGGACTGGCCGTTTCCGAAGACTTTCTCAAAATGTTCTCCTTTCCGGTGATCAAAGGAACAGATGCCGCGCTGGCCGATCCTAATTCTATCATTCTCACCGAGGCAACAGCCAAGGCATTGTTCGGCGACGAGGATCCGCTTAACAAGACCATCCTGGTAGACAACCAACGCGAGGTGAAAGTTGGTGCCATTGTACAGGATGTACCGGTACAATCGTCGCTAAAGTTTGAATACCTGATGCCCTTCACCTATTTCGAAGCGCACAATGAATGGGTACAGAATAGCAGAAAGAGCTGGGGCAATCATTCCTTTCAGATGTTCGTGCAACTTCACGCCGGTGCATCACTCGATCAGGCAAATGCATCTATCAAAGACATCGTAAAGGAAAACAATCCCAAGGAAGATGCGTCTGCAGAATTGTTTCTGTATCCCTTGTCTCAACTGAGGTTGCACAGTCAATTCGAAAACGGGAAGCCATCCGGAGGCATGATTGAATATGTTCAGCTTTTCTCCGCCATCGCCGCATTCATCCTGATTATTGCCTGCATCAATTTCATGAACCTGGCCACGGCCCGGTCCGAAAGTCGCGCACGCGAAGTTGGCATCCGCAAGAGTATCGGATCACGGCGTAAAGAACTGATTGCCCAGTTTCTGGGTGAGTCGCTGTTGATTACTACACTGGCATTCATTACAGCCATTGTGATTATTGAACTGGCACTTCCCCTGTACAATCAACTTGTCAACAAACAACTCCTGATAGAATACAGCAACCCCTGGTTATGGTTCGCCAGTTTGGTCATCATCGTAGTTACGGGTGTGGTTTCGGGCAGCTACCCTGCCTTGTATCTGTCAGCATTCCAGCCAGCCAAAGTTCTCAAAGGAAAAGTACATGCCGGTAAGCAGGCCAGCACGCCGCGAAAAGTATTGGTGACCCTTCAGTTTGGCCTTTCCATTTTCCTTATCATCGGGACTTTGGTGATATACCAACAGATCCAGCACGTGAAGAACCGTACGGTTGGCTATGACAAGGAAAACCTGATGATGATCTGGACAACCGCTGAGATTGAAACTAATTTCGAATCGGTGCGTCAACAGCTGATGGCCACCGGTGTTGTCAAGTCCGTGGCTCATTCCAACAGTCCGATTACAGATATCTTCTCCTCCAACACCGTTGAGTGGGCCGGCATGGATCCTGGCAAGCGGGTGAACTTTTCCACCATCGCCAGTGACTACGATTACACCGCCACCATGGGCATCAAGCTGCTGGCAGGCCGGGATTTCTCCCGTGATTTCAAAAGCGACTCCTCTGCGGTCCTTATCAACCAGGCTGCCGCCGATGTGATGGGTATGGCCGAACCCGTAGGCAAACAATTGGACCTTTGGGGAGGCAAATACAACATCATCGGTGTGATGGACAACGTGGTCATGGATTCTCCTTTCCAGCCTGTAGCACCATTGATCCTCGTATTCCAACCAGACTGGAGCAGCACGGTATCCATACGACTTGAAAAAACTGATGACCTCAAAGGATCTATTGCGAAGGTGGAAGACGTGATGAAAAAAATCAATCCCAACTATCCCTTTGCCTATCGATTTGCCGACTGGGCATTCGATCAAAAGTTCGGCGTGATTGACCTCATCAGCCGGCTCTCCAGCATATTCGCCGGACTCGCGATCTTCATCACTTGCCTGGGGTTGTTTGGTCTGGCTGCGTTCACAGCCGAACAACGCACCAAGGAAATTGGCATTCGCAAGGTCATGGGTGCAACCGTGACTAACCTGGTTACATTGATCACCCGGGATTTCTCCAGGCTGGTCCTCATTGCATTCGTCCTGTCGGCTCCGCTGGGATGGTGGGCACTCAACTGGTTCCTCAGCCGCTACCCTTACCGCGTCGACATCGCCTGGTGGGTATTCCCAGCCGCGGGCGGGCTCGCCCTGGTTTTAGCCGTGACGATAGTTGGTATGCAAGCGCTTCGGGCAGCAGTAGCGAATCCTACGCAATCATTGCGAAGCGAATAAAATTGCCTCTCGCAATGGGGGTACTACCCAGGCCGGTTGTCTTACAGCCAAAAGACACTCCTATGAAGTACCTGCTTACCATACTGCTGCTCACCAGCTACCTTTCACACGCCCAAACTGAGGATACGGTACGGGTGAAGGCTTTCACCAGCATTATCACTTCTCCCCGCGTTCACCTCGTGCTGCTGGAAGGACCTGTGCCTCAAGTTCGGATTGTTTGCAACGGTGTACCACGTAGCAAGGTCAATATCAAACAGAACGGCAACACCCTTCGGATATTTCTGGACCATGCACGCGTGTTGGAAAAGCAAGTGAGGTATTCCCTGCACGGTGCGAAGCGACCGATCTATGAAGGGACATCGGTCACGGCCTACGTCACCTACCAAAAATTGAACTCCATTCAAATGCGGGGCTCAGAATCCCTGATTGCCAGCAGCACCATCCATGGCGACAAACTCAAACTGAAGCTATACGGTGTCACGGAAGTGGATCTCCATGGACTTGATGTCGATAAGTTCAAGGCATCGCTATTCGGTGAGAACCGGCTTTCGATCCGCGGTGGTCATGCGAATGTACAGGTGTACCGGTTGTTTGGTGATAACTCCATCGATACGCATGCACTCCAAAGTACGGTTGCAACCACGCGCATATATGGTGAAGGCAAGGTAAGAATAGCGACCAGGGACGCGCTTCATGTACACGCTTTTGGTGAACCCCAGATCAGGGTTACCGGTATGCCACTCATTACGCGAGGTGTTATTCTAGGAAGGCTGGATATCAGGAATGATAGGGAATAGCGGTTAGGACTTAGAACTTGGTTGTCAGACAAGTGGGAATTGAAAGGTAGATGGGATGAGACATTTGGGAATAGGCATCAGGGATTGGGGGTAACTGATTAGAGATATTGTTCATTTAAGGTGAATGTTTCCCGCAGATGGACACAGATCAGAATACACGATCATCGCGGATTAGAATTTCCATTCTTCAAACTAAAGTGAGATGGGAGGAGACATTGGAGGAATGGGTATCAGGGATTGGGGTAACTGATTAGAG
>DNZD01000222.1 GCA_003504855.1 Cytophagales bacterium | reverse complement strand
TTTCATATCGCCGATGACCGCAATTTGTTGGAGCGCGATCTCGCCAAGATCATTAACGAGTATCCGGTAGTGATACTCACTGGCGGCGTTTCAAAAGGCAAGTTTGATCTGGTGCCTGCCTCCCTCGAACAAGTAGGCGTGGAGAAGATATTCCATGAAGTGAGTCAAAAGCCTGGCAAACCATTTTGGTTTGGGGTGAGTAAGAAAGCCATCGTCTTTGCCCTTCCGGGAAATCCGGTATCTACACTACTTTGCTTCTATCGATATATCATGCCTTGGCTATGGCAAGGGTTGGGCATTAGTCCGGCCGCCGTATCCGCCACACTGGATCAGGACTATTCGTTCCCCGCCGACCTTACCTGCTTTCTTGAAGTCAAAACCAAAGTAGAGTCGGGAAAATGGTTGGCAACCCCTCGTCCCGGCGGTGGCTCGGGGAACTTTGTCAACCTCCACGAAGTGGATGGCTTCCTCGAGCTTCCCAAAGACAAAACTACATTCAAGGCCGGCGAGAGCTATCGCTACTTTCCCATTAGAAACGATTGAGCATGGAACCAATCCGCCTGGTACTGGCTCTCGTCATCGCCATTGGTTGCACCATTGCCTGGCCAAGGTTCACTAAACTTAATCCCTTCTTTTCCCTGCTTGCCGCATCCCTGCTCTTCGGAATGGTGGCTGGTGTGCCGTGGGATTCGCTGATCAGTTCTATCCAAACCGGGTTTGGAGGCTTGCTCCAGCAAATTGGTATCCTCGTCGCCTTCGGATCAGTGTTGGGAAGTATTTTAGAAAAAACACATGCCATAAATACCATTAGTCATGGCATGGTGAAGTTAGTGGGGCCCGGTAAGCCCGTGTTGGCCATGTCAGCCATCGGTGTGCTGGTAGGTATTCCGGTATTCTGCGATTCAGGATTCATTATCCTATCCCGACTCATTCCATCCATCGCGAGCCAGACAGGCGCATCCGGAGGGTCCATGACCCTGGCACTTGCATCTGGGCTCATCACCACCCACGTGCTTGTACCACCAACACCGGGTCCATTGGCCGCTGCTACCAATTTGGGTATGGGTTCACAATTGGGACTGGTCATGATGCTCGGATTGGTTGTTTCAATACCGGTGGCGCTTGTGGCCTATGTTTTTGCCAAGCATAGAGGAAGTCTCGTTACGCCCGTTTTTTCATCAGAACTGAATTCATCCCATATTAAAAACCCCCACACCCTTTTGTGTTGGCTTCCACTACTTACACCTGTCTTGCTTATTGCTGCCGGCTCAATGGCACCCATGGTCCACCTATCGCCAGGCTTGAAATGGCTTGCCATCTTAGGAAATCCCATGATTGCTTTAGGGATTGGGGTTATCCTTTCCCTTCTGCTGGTGGAACCTTCGAAAAACCCGGATTGGACCACGTGGGTTACAGAAGCCCTTAAGGATGCCGGGGTTATTATCCTTATCACCGGTGCTGGTGGTTCTTTCGGGATGGTGATCAGAAACAGCGACCTGGCAACACTGCTGACCCTACAAGCCAACGCCACACCTGTACATGGACTCGTTTTCTTGATGATGGCATGGCTATTGGCCGCCTTGCTAAAGACGGCGCAAGGATCCAGTACCACCTCAATGATCATGGTGAGTGCGGTGTTGGCACCTTTGGCTTCGTCGGCTGGTATTACATCAGGAGCGCACATGGCATTACTGGTCACTGCAATAGCCGGCGGATCGTTAGTGGTTTCGCATGCCAATGACTCTTACTTCTGGGTGGTCAGTCAGTTCGGGCGTATCTCCACCAAACAAACCCTTGGCTATTATACACCCATGACCTTGATTCAGGGAGTTGCTGCATTGATCACGACACTCCTGTTGTTCATGCTTGTATGAATATCCTCATCGCGCCCGATAAGTTCAAGGGTTCTCTCACCGCACAAGAGGTAGCGTCAGGTATTGCCAAAGGGTTAGGCACACAATTCCATACCACCCAATTACCAATGGCCGATGGCGGAGATGGTACCCTTGATATCCTGGTCCATCTTACCCAAGGCCACCTGATTCAGGCACAAGTCCTGGACCCGTTGTCAAGACCCATTCAGGCGACTTACGGAATCACAGCCAATGGCAAGACCGCCATCGTTGAGATGGCCCGGGCCTCTGGCCTCCAGCTTCTTCTTGCCAGCGAAAGAAATCCTTTATACACCTCCAGTTATGGAACCGGTCAATTGATCCGTCATGCACTCGATCAAGGAGTGGATGAAATTGTACTTGCCATCGGTGGTAGCGCCACCAATGACGCCGGCCTGGGTATGGCGGCTGCACTTGGCTTCCAATTTGAAGACGCCTCTGGCGCATCGCTGCACCCTACCGGTGAAAACCTGGTCCGGTTAAATGGGATCAAGACACCTAAGATCCATCCTGGAATTTCCAGGACAAAATTTGTTGTATTAACCGATGTTGACAATCCACTTTATGGAAAGCAGGGGGCAGCCTGGATTTTCGGACCTCAAAAGGGTGCTGACGAGCAGGCTATCAATCAACTTGATAATGGTCTCCGGCAGGCTGAAAAGGTGGTGGCTATGGCGCTGGGAAAACGATTTAATTTCCCCGGAGCCGGTGCGGCAGGCGGCTTGGGCGCTGGGGCAAGTGCGTTTCTAAATGCCGTTGTTGAGCCCGGGTTTGATTATACCGCCAGACTTGCCGGCCTCGATCATGCCATCCAAAAAGCAGATGTGGTCATCACCGGAGAAGGACACCTGGACACGCAGACTTTAGCAGGAAAAGTGGTGGCGGGCATTTCACGGAAGTGCAAAACTGCCGGTAAGATTTGTATTGCTGTGGTCGGGCAAAACAGCCTTAATGGGGATGAAATGGCAAGCCTTGGACTATCACAAATTTTTGCCCTGGTTAGTCCGGGTATTTCAGCGGAAGCGGCTATAGCAGACGCTCGGAATGTGCTTGGCCATGTCATAAATCAACAGGTGCTCCCTTGGCTTGCAGGGGCTACCTTACCCGTTTAACTTTGCCCGGAATTACCAAAAGTCTCCATGTTTGACAATCTTAGTTTAAAGCTCGAAAAGGCATTTCAGAACCTGAAAGGTCAGGGCCGGATCACGGAAATTAACGTTGCCAACACCGTTAAGGAAATCCGGAAGGCCCTCATTGATGCCGACGTCAATTATAAGGTTGCCAAAGAGGTAACAGATGAGATCAAGCAAAAGGCGCTTGGGCAGAATGTACTGACTGCCATATCACCGGGTCAATTACTGACCAAAATAACCAACGATGAACTCACCCTCCTGATGGGTGGGGACAGTAAGGATATCAGCCTGGAGGGGAATCCGGCCGTTATCCTGATTGTAGGTCTACAAGGATCTGGTAAGACCACTTTTTCAGGGAAGCTGGCCAACTACCTGAAGCGTCAGGGCAGGCAGGTCCTGCTGGCGGCATGCGACATCTATCGCCCGGCAGCCATGGAACAACTCCGGGTCCTGGGAGAGCAAATTGGCGTAGAAGTATACCTGGAGCCAGAAAATAAGGATGCTGTGGCTATTGCCAAAGCGGCGCTGAAACAAGCCAAAAGCAGCAACGCTCGGGTTGTTATTGTGGATACTGCTGGCCGTTTGGCCATCGACGAGGAGATGATGGATGAAATCGCCCGTCTTAAGGCTGCTCTGTCCCCCTCAGAGACACTCTTTGTGGTCGATGCCATGACCGGACAAGATGCAGTGAATACTGCTAAGGCTTTCAATGACCGCCTTGATTTTGATGGTGTAGTTCTGACGAAAATGGATGGCGATACACGCGGCGGTGCTGCGTTATCCATCCGCCGGGTGGTAGAAAAGCCTATTAAGTTCGTCAGCTCCGGAGAGAAGATGGAGGCACTTGATCGATTCTACCCGGATCGTATGGCGGGCCGCATTCTCGGCATGGGTGATGTGGTCAGTCTTGTTGAAAAAGCGCAGGAAAATTTTGATCAGGAAGAGGCAGCGCGGCTGCAAAAGAAGATCAGAAAAAATCAATTCGATTTCAATGACTTTCTCACCCAGCTCGAACAGATCAAGAAGATGGGAAGTATGAAGGATCTGCTTGGTATGGTACCTGGCATGGGCAAAGCCCTCAAGGACGTAGACATAGACGACAATTCATTTAAACCGATAGAGGCCATCATTCGCTCCATGACCCATGAAGAGCGGGAAAACCCCGAAATAATCAATGGCAGCCGAAAAAACCGAATTGCCAAGGGCAGTGGCACGGACATTACGCAGGTCAACCAGCTGCTGAAGCAATTTGAAGGCATGCGAAAAATGATGAAAACCATGAATAAAATGGGAGGTGGCAAAAGAGCCCTTTCAGCCCTGAATCCCTTTGGGCGATAGCCTATTCAAATATTAACATTTCCCTACCTTCAGTAAACCAACTTTAGACGGTCTACGTTTAACATAAAGTTACAGGTAGTTCATTCAATTAAAATTCCTGAAATGCCCCTCCTTACGTGATGGGGCATTTTTGTTATGCAATCAATTTCAAACCAAATCCAATTTCTATGAAAAGTTTACTCGCAATGATTCTCGTATGTATGGTTGTTGTGGCCAATGGCCAGGACAAGAAACCGCAAAGTCCTGCCGCCAAAGCAGAAGGCAAAATCGGGGCAGCCAATATCACCATCAATTATTCCGCGCCATCCGTACGGGGCCGGAAAATATTTGGGGAACTGGAGCCCTTTGGGAAAGTATGGCGCACGGGAGCAAATGCATCCACGTCCATTGAGTTTAGCGCACCCGTCAAGATCGAAGGCAAAGACCTGGCCGCTGGTAAGTATGCACTCTTCACTATTCCTGGAGAAAATGAATGGACCATTATTTTTAACAAGACGATCAAATGGGGTGCCTTCTCCTATAAACAGGACGAAGATGTTCTGCGCGTGACTGTTAAGCCCTCCAAGATCGCAGGGCTGGTAGAAACTTTACAAATTTCCATCGAAGGCGAGCAGGTAGTAATCCAATGGGAGAATACAAAGGTTGCGTTTACTGTAAAGGGTTGATAATCAATACAATAAACAAAAAGCCTCACCGTTCTGGTGGGGCTTTTTTGTTTTCGCTCCGATATTCCCTGGAACCTGTTGCACCCGGAGTACACTTTCTCTGTGCCCTGGGTTAAGGGGTACTCTTCATATTCAATACGCAGTGGCTGCTCCATTCTGGGCCAACCCAATAGACATCCAGAGCAGGCATGTTTGCGTTACAGCGGGCATAAAAAAAGGGGTCTCATACGAGACCCCTCTTAAATTACTATTACTTACCTACTAGCGGTGGAAGTTATATACCCACACATAGTTGGTACCTGCGAAAACGTAGGTTGTTTTGATCGAGAATGTTCCTTTACACTGGTCATAGGTACCCGGTGAATTCAAAATCTTCTCCGAGCCATTACCACCATTAGGGTCAGTCACATTCTGAGCAGGGAAGGTCACAATCTGATTGCTCAGGTTGGTTGAAGGTGTAAATACAACCGTTGCCGTAATTGGCACATACGGTGCACCTGCTTCCTTATAACCCCAGAAGTTATCCATGCTCCAGGTGTGAGGTGCTGTTTGGGTAAAGTTGTTGACGTCATCGCTGTTGCAGCAAGCTCCAACTTCAGTACCTGTCCATTTACCACCCCAGCTGAGTTCAGAATAGTCACAGTACTTAAGCATGGTCCAGGTCAGTTTCATGGCAGGATAAAACTGATTGCTCTGGAACAGACCAGAAGCAATAATATCCCCAGCACTGACCTTGGTGCCGTTCGTCAGGTTGATATCACACTCGAAATTCACCCCGTTCTTGTAGGTCGTATTCAGCGGATTGGTATCCAGTTTATAGCTGGGAT
>DNZD01000184.1 GCA_003504855.1 Cytophagales bacterium | reverse complement strand
ACAGCAGTTTGATGTTCCTTCCAGGATATGTAAAACGCCCCTGTCGGTTCGGATCTGGTTTGCGGTAGTCGTTGCTGCGAATGGCCAGGTTACCCATCAGGATAGACTCTGTCATGGGGCCCGCGGTATCAAAGGGTGAGCTGAGTTCCATTTTGCCATACCCGGCAATACAGGCTTCCACCCATTGTGCATAGTGACCATCAGAGCCGTTGGGAACCCGCTTGATCGTCTGAGGTACATTAACCTCTTTGCTCCGGCTGGTGGGCAGCAGGGTAGGTACCAGACCATATGTGCCGCACATCATCTTCCCTTTGGTGCCGATAAAGATTACACCGTTGCCACCATCGCCCATTACTTCATTGGGACCAAGTTCTTCCGGGCGTTCGGGTTGAATGCCGCCATCCATCCAGTGCAGTTTGATCTTGCTTTTTCCATCCTTGGTTGGATAGGTCATGATCACATGCGAAGAAGGAGGGCAGCTATCCGGGAAATAGCCTCGTCTGAATTCATCAACATACACACTACCGACGCTGCACTCAACGTCAGTTGGTGTGTTAAGTCCCAATACCCGGAACGCCGGTTCAATGATGTGGCATGCCATGTCACCTAATGCACCAGTGCCATAGTCCCACCATCCACGCCAGTTAAAGGGAACGAGCTTTTCCACGTAGTCTTTTGCAGGTGCTGTTCCTAACCACAAATCCCAATCAAGTTCTTTGGGAACTTCGGCCTTCGCGGTAGACCAGGGAATGCCCTGTGGCCATACGGGGCGATCGGTCCAGCAATAGACGGTGTGTACTTCGCCGATAAGGCCGGCATTGTACCATTCCATCAGTTGACGGACGCCATCACCTGATGCACCCTGATTCCCCATTTGGGTAACCACTTTGTATTTCCTTGCAGCCTCGGTGAGAACACGTGCCTCATAGATATCATGCGTGAGTGGCTTCTGGACGTACACATGTTTACCCAGTTGCATGGCGGCCATGGCCTGCACGGCGTGCATGTGATCTGGAGTGGATACTGAGACTGCGTCAAATGACTTATGCTCCGCATCGAGCATCTTGCGGTAGTCCTTGTAGTACTTGGCATTCGGGAATTTCTTCACAGAATTGGCTGCGCGTCGATCATCCACATCGCAGAGGAAGGCAATCTCAGCCTTGCCGCTCTTCGCAAAGTTGGCAATGTCACTCTCACCTTTGCCACCAACACCGATGCCCGCCACATAGATTTTGTCGCTGGGGGCAGTGAATCCGCTGCCACCGAGTGAATGACGGGGTACAATAGTGAAAGCGGCTGAGGCAAGGCCCAGGGTCCGGATAAAATTTCGGCGTGAGATGTCGTTCGAAGAAGAATCACTCATGTTCGGTTGGATAAAGATTAGCTGTCAAATTTAACACTCTCGGCCAGCGTACGTTCGTCGTACTTCAGTCCGTACTGTTCCAAAACGTCAGCCGGGACACCGTCCCACTGGTTTGGTTTATTGCCCACATAACCCAAGTCAGCAATACCAATCTTGCTGGTATAAAAACCAGTGGCGGTGAGGTCGCGCATCTGATTAAAGAATGCGACACCCGGTTGCATTTCGGGTTTGGCTTTCTCGGGCCAGGCGATCTCGTCCACCATTTCCATTTGCTGGGCTGCGCTGGCATCTGCAAAAGTCTTGCTGAAGCGTTTCATGCATTGCAGGTCCAGCCACTTCAAGCCACCTCGCAGGGGTACCTGATGACGGGGCATGTCCTTGACAATGAACTCGATAAAGTCAGGAACCCCGGCGTCTGTGGCACTGCCGGATACTTCATCGCGCGGAATAATAATATCCACCAGGATGGTGATGGTTTTCATTTCATGATCATCGAAGAATCTCTCCGCCGTGATCTTCTTATAGCGTGCAATTTCATCAGGTTGCCGGTTAGGGCCGCCTTCTGATGCAGCAACTTCTTCGGGAGAAATCTCCTTCTTTTCAGCAGGAGCACACGAGTCGATCAATACACCTGCGGAAAGGCTTCCAACAGCCAGGGTCTTGAGGTATTTTCTTCTGTCCATGGATCAGATATTTTGCTTTTTGAGTTCTTCAATGATGTATTCAGACGCGCGCATGGATAATGCGAGGATGGTCCATGTAGGATTCTTATCAGCCTGTGAAACAAATGCGCCACCGTCGACCACAAAGAGGTTCTTGCAGTCATGGGCCTGATTGAATTTATTGAGTACTGACTTTTTAGGATCGTCGCCCATGCGTACGGTGCCTACTTCATGGATGATTCTTCCGGGTGCTTCAAGCCCATAGTCGTCTTCTTTTCCACGGACACCCCAGGTGATTTCACCACCCATTTTGTGGATGATTTCCTGAAATGTTTCCTGCATGTGCTTGGCCTGGTTAATCTCATAATCGCTCCATTTGTAGTGGAAACGCAATACCGGGATACCAAATTTATCGACGGTATTTGGATCGATTTCGCAGTAGTTATCCTCACGGGCGATGGCTTCACCTCGGCCGGCCATACCAAAGGATGCTCCGTAGTAGTAACGGTAATCATCTTTCAGGGAGGCACCATATCCGCCAGCTTCTTTCTTCACGCCATTGCGGCCTGGCCACCTTCCATTAGTTTGATGCATACCGGATCCAAATCCGTAGCCGGGCATGCCCATGCCACCCCAGTACTCGATGTGATACCCCCGTGGGAAATTCAATTTCTTATTCTCGAGCCACCAGGGAGTATAGACATGCAAACCACCTACACCGTCTTCGTTATAGCGCTTGCGGCCAAACAGTTTAGGCATCACGCCACCCATTCCCACGCCAGTTGAATCGTGCAGGTATTTCCCAACCACACCGCTGCTGTTGGCGAGGCCGGTGGGGTTACGCCGGGAGCGGGAGTTCAGTAGTAGTCTGGCAGATTCTGCTGCGCTTGCTGCCAGCACAACCACTTTTGCATTCACTTGATATTCCTGCAGGTCATTCTTGTCAACATAAGAAACGCCGGTCGCGATACCCTCTTCGTTGACGAGTACTTCCCGGGCCATGGCATTGGGGATAACATCCACATTGCCGGTCTTGAGAGCCGGGTTTACCAATACTGAAGACGAGGAGAAGTCACCATAGACCTGGCACCCGCGATTACACTGGGCGCAGAAGAAACATGCACCCCGGTCTTTGTTGTTAGGCAGTGGACGTGTAAGAATCGAAAGGCGAGACGGGATAACCGGAATACCGATACCCGTGGCCGCTTCCTTCACCATGAGTTCGTGCAGTCGGGGTTTCGGTGGAGGGAGGAAAATCCCATCCGGTTCATTGGGCATGTTCTCCTTGCTGCCGAATATGCCGATCAGTTGGTCAACCTTATCATAATAGGGTGCGATGTCGTCATAAGAAATTGGCCAGTCGTCGCCAAGTCCGTCTATACTTTTGTGTTTGAAATCCTTTGGACCAAACCTGAGTGAAATTCGTCCCCAATGATTGGTACGACCTCCGAGCATCCGGGAGCGGAACCAGTCGAACTTAGTGCCATTCTTATGCGTGTACGGTTCGCCTTCAATTTCCCAGCCACCATACGCGGCATCAAAGTCGCCGAAGGGTCGGGTGGTGCCGGCACCGCGGCGTGGCGATTCATACGGCCATTTAAGCTGTGTGACATTCTTAGCCGGGTCGTATAACGGGCCGGCTTCCAGAAGCGCTACTTTTATACCCGCCTGGGTTAGTACATATGCGGCCATCCCGCCACCGGCACCTGAACCAATGATGATAACATCATAGTTCTTCGGATTCTTTTTGATTTGAAAATCAGGCATGAAGAGTCTTAAAATAAACTCTTCAATGTAGATTTTATTTTACCAAAACAGAAAGCAAAAAACGGGAACGGATTATTTTTCCTTTTTCGGTACCGGATCAAATCCTGAGGTTCCCCACGGATGGCAACGGGCAATTCTTTTCATCCCCAGCCAGGTGCCGCGAATGATTCCCCATTCAAAAATTGCCTCTATGGTATATTGAGAGCAGCTCGGGGTATGCCTGCAGTGGGCACCCATCATCGGCGACAGGGTAGCCTGATAGATCCGGATTGGAAACACGTATATTTTTCTCAGCCAACCCATGGCTAATCAATCGAATAACTGATCGACCCATCCTTGCCATCCTTGAGTTGGATGCCGATGCCTTTCAGGTCATCACGGATTTTGTCTGACAGGGCATATTGTTTGTCTACCCGGGCCTTTTTCCGGAGTTCAATCAGGACTTTGATCGTGCCATCGAGGAGTTGATCGTCGTGACCGGCCTCTTCGCGCAGGCCCAGCGCATCTTCCATAAACCCTTGATAGGCAGCCTGAAAGCGCATAAATACAGCACCATCGATCGATGCCATGGGGAGATTTCCTGAGTGCATGTCGTTGATGCGGGCGGACATTTCAAACAACACGGCCAGGGTCTTGGCTGTGTTGAAGTCATCGCTCATGTTCTGGTAACATTCAGCCACCAGGTTGTCCAGGGTTT
Source organism: Cytophagales bacterium (assembly GCA_003504855.1). Lineage (GTDB taxonomy): Bacteria > Bacteroidota > Bacteroidia > Cytophagales > Cyclobacteriaceae > ELB16-189. The sequence goes on along the minus strand of DNZD01000184.1, from coordinate 373 downwards.
GATTGATGGCGTCAGCGCTTTCATGGCCCGGGTGCCGCATTGCCTTGATGTGCTTAAGGGCGGTTGCCAATTTTTTGTAGCCCTTTTCTGCAGCGATCAGGGCCTCGTTGGAGAAGTCGAGGGTGCTCGAATAATGAGACTGCAGCATAAAGAAGCGAACCGTCATGGGTGAGAATCCCTTCTCCAGCATGGGATGGTTGCCCGTGAATAATTCTGAAGGAAGGAATGAATTACCTAGCGATTTGCTCATCTTCTGTCCATTCACGGTGAGCATGTTACTGTGAATCCAGTATTGAACCGGGGTCTTTCCATTAGCGCCTTGTGCCTGAGCAATTTCACATTCATGATGGGGGAACTTGAGGTCCATTCCGCC
>DNZD01000069.1 GCA_003504855.1 Cytophagales bacterium | reverse complement strand
CGTGCCATTGGTGCCATGTGATGGAGCGTGAGTCGTTCGAAAATGAATCGATCGCCGCTTTGATGAATGAACATTTCGTCTGCATCAAAGTAGATCGTGAAGAGCGACCAGATATCGATCAGATTTACATGGAAGCCGTACAGGCGATGCAACAAAATGGTGGCTGGCCGTTGAATGTATTCCTCACACCAGACCAAAAACCCTTTTGGGGAGGTACCTATTTCCCGCCTCAATCCTGGGCTTCGGTGCTTCAACAATTGTCAAAGGTGTATCGTGAGCGCCGTAAGGACATCAACGATTCAGGGGAAGAGTTGCGCAAGCATCTTCAGTCTTCCGATGGACAACGTTTTGCCCGTGATCCGGCGACAGCCACCTTCTCAAAACGTCAGTTGGCCAACATGGCTGCCTTGTTACAGAAACGATTTGATCATACATATGGCGGAATGGACAAGGCACCCAAGTTCATTATGCCATCGATATGGCTCTATCTGCTGCGCCATCACATTCTCAATGGTGATGAGGCTTCCTTACAGATGGTAACAAAGACCATTAACAAAGTTCTACAGGGTGGCATCTATGATCAACTGGGGGGTGGGTTCTCCCGCTATTCAGTTGATGGCCAGTGGTTCGCTCCTCATTTTGAGAAGATGTTATACGACAACGGACAGATGCTGTCATTGCTGGCTGAAACCTATGCCGTGACGGGTGACCGTGAGCTCACCCGGGCATTTCGCGAAACCGTAGATTGGCTCAACCGCGAGATGAGTCATCCCGATGGGGGGTTCTATTCCGCACTTGATGCCGACAGCGAAGGAGAAGAAGGTCGTTTTTATACCTGGACCTGGGAAGAACTCAATAAAGTCTTGTCTTCCGGGGATGTCACCCCGGAATACTACAATGCCAGTCCGGAAGGGAACTGGGAACACAGCAGGAACATACTCTTTCGAACCGACAACGAGTCGCGGTTCATGAGTGATTATAACATCAACAAGCATGACCTGGATATCCTGGTGGCAAATGGCCGGAAGAAATTACTCGAGGTCCGTGATCAACGGATTCGCCCTGGCTTGGATGATAAGGTGCTTACTGGTTGGAATGCAATCACCATACAAGGGTTGCTGGATGGGTACCGAACGATTGGCGAGCCCGCCTATCTAGATCGGGCTGTGCGTTGCATGGAATTTGTCGAGAACAACCTGATGGCAGACGGGAAAGTGTTTCGGGCATTCAAGAATCAACACTCCAAAACGGAGGGTTTTCTTGAAGACTATGCCTTTCTCATTCAGGCCTACACGTCCCTCTATGAAGCAACATTTGATGAGCATTGGATCCGTCGCGCTGAACATTGGTCCGAATATGTTCTTGAACACTTCTACGATCCGGCAGATGGATATTTCTTCTACACCTCTTCATCAGCCGAAGCGCTCATCGCACGAAAGAAGGAGATATTTGACAACGTAATCCCATCCTCCAACGCAGTAATGGCCCGCAACCTGCATAAACTGGGCACCATGCTTGATAACCAGGGATGGATAGGCCTGGGGCGAACCATGACCGCTCGCTTAATTTCAACCATTGAATCAGAGCCATCCTACCTGTGCCACTGGGGCATCGCCGTATGTGAATTGATTGCCGGATATGCAGAAACGGTAATTGTTGGTAAGCAATATGAAGTCTATCGCTCGATGCTTCAACGCAAGTTCCTCCCCTTTGCCTGCTGGATGGGTTGCGAAAAACAGGGAACCTTGCCCTTGTTGGAAGGACGTGAATCCAAAGATGACAAAACCTGGATCTACGTTTGTAAAGACAAGACCTGCCAACTACCTGTTGAATCCGTTGAAGCCGCATTGACTCAACTGCGAACCCTATGAGATACATCATCATTCTTGTAGCACTGATTGCCTGCTCGAAGCCAGAACCTCCTGCATCGATTGGACCGGTGCCTTCCCCCTCACAGCTTGCCTGGCACGACATGGAGATGAATGCCTTTGTCCATTTTACCACCAATACCTTCACCAATCGGGAATGGGGCTATGGCGATGAAAGCCCTGCGGTATTTCAGCCCACGGCCTTTGATGCGGATCAATGGGTGCGCACATTCAAAGAAACGGGCTTCAAAGGAGTCATCCTTACCTGCAAGCACCATGACGGTTTTTGCCTGTGGCCCAGCCAGTACACCGACCATTCTGTAAAATCCAGTCCATGGAAGAATGGACAAGGCGATGTGGTACTGGAAGTAGCCACGGCATGCAAAAAGTATGGTCTTAAGTTTGGTATTTATGTTTCGCCGTGGGACCGGAATCACGCGGACTACGGAAGTCCTGCCTATGTCACCTACTACCGCAATCAATTGACGGAGCTGTTTACCAACTATGGTCCACTCTTTGAGATGTGGTTTGATGGGGCAAATGGTGGCGACGGGTACTATGGCGGCAAACGGGAAAAGCGAAGCATACAGGGAAGCACCTATTATGACTGGCCAGCGACCCTTGATCTGGTTCGCCGCATGGAACCCAACATCATCTTCTTTAGTGACGCCGGGCCGGGGGTGCGTTGGGTAGGCAATGAGCGCGGGATTGCCGGCGAAACCAATTGGAACACCATCACGCCCGATACCTTATTTGCCGGCAAGGGAGGCATCGAAAAACTCCTGAACACCGGTGACGAACAGGGCACCGCCTGGATACCCGCAGAAGTTGATGTATCTATCCGGCCCGGATGGTTTTATCATGCCTCCGAAGACAGCCTCGTGAAGACACCCGAAGACCTCTTCTCCATCTACCTCAGTTCAGTGGGTCGGGGTTCAACCCTCCTATTGAATGTACCTCCGGATCGCCGCGGACTGCTGCATGAAAAAGATATTGCAGCGCTACAGGGATTCCGGAAATTACTCGATGAGCGACTGGGACATAACCTGATCAACGAGGCTACCCTAGCAGCAAGTAATACCCGGGGTAATGATACCCGGTTTAGCGTTCAAAATCTTATTGACCCACAGGATAGCACCTATTGGGCTACCGATGACGGGATCAATTCAGGTACCCTTGACATCGCATTTACGGATGACCGGGAAGTGCACTATCTCGTGCTGGCCGAATACCTACCACTGGGTCAACGGGTGAAGAGCTTTACGGTTGAGATTGTGCAAGACAACGAATCAAAGTCTATTTTCACCGGAACCACCATAGGACACAAGCGCATCATTCCCCTTCCATCCATACCCACCAAACACCTTCGTGTGCGTTTTACTGATGCCCGGGCAAGTCTGGTGTTATCGGGGGTAGCTGTGTATTGAGCGCGTTGTTACTGGCCCGGTAAGTTTCTACTTTTAGCGCGTGGCCATGCCCTCTTCAGAAAATCGTATAACACTTTTTGCCGACCTGGTGCTTCCCGTGCCGGTGCCGAGGTTGTTTACCTATCGCGTACCCGCCGACTGGAACAATCTGGTAATGAGGGGTATGCGTGTAATTGTACCGTTTGGAGCCAGAAAAATCCTAACCGGCATCATCGCAGAGATTCACGAGAAGCCTCCAACAGATTATGAAGCGAAGTATATCCTCGAACTGCTGGACGATCATGAGATCATCACCGAGCGCCAGTTTCAGCTGTACAACTGGATGGCTTCCTATTACCTCTGCACACCCGGTGAAGTATTGAATGCCGCACTTCCGTCCGGTCTCAAACTATCAAGTGAGTCGATGGTACAGCTTCATCCAGGGTTTGTACTGGAGGACAGTGAATTTGATTTTTCCGATAAGGAACGGATGCTGATCAACCACCTCCTTACAGAAGCCATGTCGTACAGTGACATCTCCCGATTGCTGGGTGCCAAATCCATTTATAGCATCCTCAAATCACTGAGTGGAAAAGAAGCCATTGTATTGTTTGAGAAAGTAAAAGAGAAATTCAGGCCCAAAACGGAGACCTATTACCGTATTGCTACAGCCTATTCCGGAAAGAAAAAGCTGGAGGCATTATTTGATCAGCTGAGCAGCAAACCAAAGCAGGAGGCCCTGGTTCTGAAGTACCTGCAGGAAGTGCCGGTCTTCAACAATCCAGCGCTAAATGAAAAGGGCTTGAGCCGTCGACAACTATTGGGTGATGATGGCTCGGAGTCCTCGCTGCGCACACTGATCAAATCAGGCATACTCGAAGAATTTCTGGTGATCGTACCCCGATTTGGATTTGAAGATGAACAGTCTCCCGTTCCAATCCAGTTGAGTGCGATGCAACTGCAAGTACGCGATAAAATTCTTGCCGACTTTGAAACAACGGGCGCCGCGTTGTTGCATGGTATCACCGGCAGTGGCAAGACAGAGATTTATATCGATCTCATCCGCCGTGCCTTAGACGGTGGCAATCAGGTACTCTACCTCCTGCCGGAGATTGCCCTGACGACGCAAATCGTTCAACGGCTGAAGCGCATTTTTGGATCCCTGCTCGGCGTCTATCACTCAAAGTTCTCCGACAACGAACGGGTAGAGGTTTGGAATGGAATACAATCCGGCAAATTCAGGTTTATCATTGGTGTCCGTTCTTCCGTTTTTCTTCCTTTTGACAGCCTCGGTTTGATTATTGTGGATGAAGAACATGATCCTTCCTACAAGCAACAAGAGCCAGCACCCCGCTACCACGCCCGCGATGTGGCGCGGATGATGGCACAACACCACCAGGCGAAAGTGCTATTGGGCACAGCTACCCCCTCCTGCGAAACCTGGTATCAGGCCATCACAGGTAAAATCGGATTTGCGTCACTGACCGAACGTTTTGGAGAAGCCCAGCTTCCACAGATTGTATATGCTGATGTTTCGCGGGAACGCAAACAAAAGACGATGAAGGGCGAATTTACCAACCTTCTCCTGCGCGAAATCAAAGAAACACTTGATACGCACGAGCAGGTCATTCTCTTTCAAAATCGCCGCGGACATTCACCCACGGTGGAATGTCAGGATTGCGGATGGATACCGACTTGCATCAACTGCGCCGTCAGCCTCACCTATCATCAATACCGCCATGCGCTCATCTGCCATTACTGTGGATACAAAGAGGAACTGCCCGGTCAATGCCCGACCTGTAGTTCCAGGCGAATACTCACGCTGGGCTACGGTACGGAACGAATTGAGGAAGAGCTAAAACTATTGTTTCCCGATGCATCGATCGGACGCATGGACCTGGAGACTACCCGCACCCGTTCAGCCTATGAGGGTATCCTTTCCGATTTTGAAAGTGGCACCACCAATATCCTGGTGGGTACGCAAATGGTTACAAAGGGGCTGGACTTCGACCGGGTAAATCTGGTAAGCGTATTTGATGCCGACCGGATGATGTATTTCCCTGACTTCCGTTCACATGAGCGCGCATTTCAACTCATTATCCAGGTCAGCGGAAGGGCCGGCCGCCGGGCAAAGGCCGGCAAGGTGGTCATCCAAACGGCGCACCCAAAGCACCCGCTCTTTGACTTCGTCTCCCGACATGACATCACCGGATTTCTGGAAGAACAACTGCATGACCGCGAGTTGCACGGCTATCCCCCATTTACCCGATTGATTGAGATTACATTCAAACACACGGACAAACAGATTGGAAGGCAGGCAGCAGATCGCTTTGCCCAAAGTTGTCGCAGTCAGCTTAAAGACATCGCCGTGATGGGACCGGCAGAACCCATGATCTCGAAGATCAGGAATGAATACCTGGCCACCATCCTGCTGAAAATCCCACGCCAGTCAAAACAATTAGTGGCTGTCAAGGACTACCTGCGGTCCCTCACGGATTATGTCCAGGGAGACAAAGCCCTGCGCAACGTCAAGATTGTGTTTGATGTAGACCCGGTATAGTTATCCTATCCGAGAATATCCCAGTCCTCATTAAGTCCGGGGATAGCAGAATGAGCGGTAAGGTCAAACTGGCACGGCACCACCGAGATATAGTTGTTGGCGATGGCCCACTCGTCATTGTCTTCACCCTTATCGAAGTTCACGAAGTTGCCGGTCATCCAGAAATACTTTCTGCCGTTCGGGTCGCGGCGCTCATCAAATTCCTCTACCCATTTGGCGTTGGCCTGGCGGCAAATCCGTATGCCTTTGATGGCCTCATGACGCTTCGGGGGAAAATTGACATTCAGGGCTACACCTTTTGGCATACCTTTGCGGATTACTTGTTCCGTGATTTTCTTCACGTAAGGAAGGGCATGTGAGAAGTCAGCATCGCTGCTATAGTCACACAAGGAAAAGCCGATGGAGGGTGCCCCTTCAATGGCTGCTTCAATCGCAGCAGACATGGTACCTGAATACAGCACGCTGATGGAGGTGTTACTGCCATGATTTATGCCACTTACCACCACGTCCGGTTGACGTTGATCCTTTAGCACATAGTGACGAGCCATTTTTACACAATCAGCAGGAGTCCCGGAACATTCAAAAGCGCGCACGCCTTCGTAGATCTTCGATTCTTTGAGGCGCAAGGTATCTCCTACCGTAATCGCATGCCCCATACCCGACTGTGGACCGTTGGGAGCTACCACCAATACATCTCCCAACTCTTTCATCACGGCAACCAGATGACCGATGCCACGGGCGGTAATGCCGTCATCGTTGGTAACTAAAATCAAGGGCTTGCTCATTACTGGAGGCTGTTATAATATTTTACAATGTCCGCAAATTGATACTTGTTTTCGAGACTGAGTTTATTGGCTTTGATGTACTTCTGCACGGCGTCCTGCTGACGACCCATCAGCTCAAGCAAGTCGTTGCGCTTGCCCGTAAAGGCCTGGATGTCGCCATTTTCCTTGAGCAAGAAGTACTTATTCACCAACACCATCCGGCTGGTGGATCCATAGTAGTAAAATGAGCTGGGGTAGTTTCTGAATTCAATGGATTCCCTGCTCAACAAAGTCATTTTGCCCTCGGCCAGCAACTCAAAAAAGATGGTAGCCCGATATTGGCCTGTAGCGGAGTAAGGCAGAGAGTAAAAGCTTCGGTAGCGCTTGGAGGTCTTGTCAAAGATCTCAAAGAATACGGCCTTTCTGGGTGTGAATGATTCCAGCCTTCCATTGAGCTCACTTTGGATGATATCATTCTGCAAATCGTATTTGATGTTACAGTGAAGGGTATCACCCGTCTCCAACACGATTCTTCCTTCGTGCCAGAAATCAGAAGGGAACTTCTGCGCCTGCACAGATGTCAGGGACAAAAAGAATCCAATGAAAACTATGGCGCGAAGCATGGGCTTACAAATGTTTCAGGATCGTATGTCCCATTTTATCCCGCTTGGTCTTCAGGTAGCGCTCATTGTGTTTATTGGGCGTCATCTCGATGGGAATATTCTCCACAATCTCTAATCCGTATCCCATCAGGCCCACACGCTTCTTAGGGTTATTGGTGATCAGCCTGATTTTGGAAATACCCAGGTCGTGAAGTACCTGTGCACCAATGCCGTAGTCGCGGTTGTCCATATCAAATCCCAACTGCAGGTTAGCTTCCACGGTATCCAGTCCTTCCTCCTGCAGTTTATAGGCTTTGAGCTTGTTCAGTAACCCTATGCCCCTACCTTCCTGCTTCATGTAGAGGACAACACCTTTGCCTTCCTTCTCTACCATCTCCATGGCGGCATGCAACTGTGGGCCACAGTCACACCGACAGGAACCAAAGATATCGCCGGTGACGCATGATGAGTGTACACGCACCAGGACGGGCTCATCTTTGCTCCATGTGCCTTTGATCAATGCAAGATGTAATTCGTTGGTATTAATCTGCTCATAGGCGGCCAACTGAAAATCACCAAATGAGGTCGGCATGTTCACATCTACCCGGCGGCGGATTTGCCGCTCTGCATTCATGCGATAAGCGATCAGGTCCTTGATCGATACCAACTTGAGGTTATGCTGATCGGCCACCTTGCGCAAGTCAGGCAGGCGGGCCATGGTACCATCGGCATTCATGATCTCTACCAACACCCCTGCCGGACGAAAACCGGCCAGCCGGGCAAAATCAATAGCCGCTTCGGTGTGGCCTGAGCGACGAAGTACACCCTCGCGCTTGGCCCGCAACGGGAAAATATGTCCAGGCTTACCCAATTCCGCCGGATTGGTTTCGGGGTCCACCAATGCCTTGATGGTCTTGAACCGATCGTGGGCCGAAATACCAGTGGTACAGCCGTGTCCAATCAGGTCAACAGAAACGGTAAAGGGCGTTTCAAAGGCAGCGGTGTTTTTTCCCACGCCTACCATCAGGTCCAACCCCAGCTCTTCACATCGGTCCTCCACCAACGGCACACAGATAAGCCCCCTGCCCTCACGCGCCATAAAATTGACGATCTCCGGCGTAATGGCTTCTGCCGCACAAATGAAGTCTCCCTCATTCTCACGGTCTTCGTCATCAACCACAATAATCAACTTACCATGACGTATGGCATCAATTGCCTCTTCGATTGTATCCAGTTTTATCGCTTCGTTCATAACCTTACTTATCGTTCACTTCTAACAAAATTCTATCTCCCGGTGTTCCCTACCTCGCCACAACAATACCCAGGGTTGCCGCCAGTTGTCTTTCGGCTTGCTTGAGGGTATCCTGTTGCATCAGTGCCTTTTCCAATTCCGACAGGTCGCCCATGTTCTCTGCCGACTGAATGGCCTTGAGGTTGGTGTCAAGCATTCTTTGAATGATCCTGAACTTCAGGTGCAACACATTCGACAACGCCTTCTGCTTCAACTCATCCGAATCCTTTGGAATCACAATGTGAAACTTTTCCCAGTTCTTGCTGGTGCTGTATCGGTTGGTAATTAGTTCCGTCACTACCCGCGTCAGTTTTTCATCCCCCTGATGCAAAAAGTCTGAACTGTCCAGTGGCTTGCCTGATTCAACGGCTTCTTTATACGCCTGAAATATCTTATGAAAGACCGGATCGGTAAAATCCACATCATCTGATTCACCCACCAGGAACTCCATCATCTTCTGGTCTTCGACAGAATGATCGGCATAGTTAAGCAGCAATCGGATGGTCTCACGCTCCTGGAAGTAGACCATATCCTGCGAATCCAGCGGCGTTGGCGCCAGTTCCTCAACCCGATGCGCCAGGGTACCCGGATCTTCCATCGGAGGCGGGGTCTCGGTGTGTTCCCGTTCACGCTTCTTCCGTTCCTGGATGAGTAACTTGTTCAGCTCAGACAAGAGGATGTTCTCTCCAATCTTGAGTTGTTGACTGGTCTCCTGAAGATACACGGACCGCTTTACCGGGTCCGGAATCAATGCAATACTGTTGATGATCTCTTTAATAGACTCCGCCTTGCGGATGGGATCGGTCCCTGCTTCGGAAGCAAAGAGATTTGCTTTGAAAGAGATAAAGTCCTGACTCTTCTGGGCCAGGTATTTTTGAAATTCCGTTGTCCCTACTTTTCTCGAATAGCTGTCTGGATCTTCCTGATCAGGCAAGAGCACCACACGGACATTTAGACCTCCCTTCAGGATGAGATCAATTCCGCGAAGGGCTGCCTTGATACCGGCAGAGTCACCATCGAACAACACGGTGACATTTTCAGTGAACCGGCGGATCAGTTTGATCTGGTCTTCAGTAAGGGCAGTACCCGATGAAGCCACCACATTCTCCACATCAGCCTGGTGCATGGAGATTACATCCGTATAACCTTCCACCAGAATGCAGTTATCATGCTGCCGGATGGAATTCTTGGCCTGATACAAGCCATACAAGACCTGGCTCTTATGATAAATTTCAGTTTCAGGTGAATTGATGTACTTGGGTTGGTTCTTCTCCTTGCCCAACATGCGGGCCCCAAACGCAATCACTTTGCCAGTCAGGTTGTGAACCGGAAAAATGACGCGACCCCTGAAACGGTCGTAGGTGCGACCATCTTCATTTTTCACCACCAGTCCGGTCTTTTCAAGCAACTCTTTGTTGTAGTTGTCCTTGATGGCTCTGTCACTCAGGTTATTCCAGCCTTCCAGGGCAAAACCCAGTTCGAATTTCTGAATGGTGCGGTCGTTAAATCCGCGCTCATGGAAATAGCTCAGACCAATGCCCCTGCCCTCTTCTGTCTGGGTCAGGTTCTCCTTATAGTAGTCTTTGGCATAGTTCATCAGGATGTACAATCCTTCGCGTTCGCTTTGTTGTTCGCGCTGCTCGTCGGATTGGGCATTTTCCTTGATTTCTACACCGTACTTTTTTGCCAGAAACCGGATGGCTTCTGTATAGCTCATCCCCTCGTGTTCCATCACAAAGGTGATGGCGTCGCCGCCTTTGCCAGAACTAAAGTCTTTGAAGATGCCTTTTCCGGGCACCACAAAAAACGAGGCTGATTTTTCGTTGTTGAAAGGGCTCAGGGCCTTATAATTCTGCCCGGATCGCTTCAGGGACACGAAGTCGCTGATCACATCCACAATGTCGATGCGGTTCTTTACTTCGTCGATGGTCTCGCGGCTGATCAAGCGGGCGGCAATTTTTGCTGAAATCTAAACTATTGGGGGTCAAAGATAGTTATTCAGGAGATTAGCGTCCGGAAAATGAACGGCATCCGTCAGGGCCTTCAGACATCGGGATAAAATAGCCTGGCCTGGACGATCCGATCTCCAGAATAGCTAAATTCGCACCTTTTGAAACCATGGCCCTTACCCAGCAAGATATCCTTAATGCCCTTTCCACGGTTAACGACCCGGACCTGAAGCGCGACCTCGTGAGCCTGAACATGATCCGGGACGTGTCCATTGGCAATGACCATGTGGCCTTCACCGTAGTGCTGACCACACCTGCCTGTCCGCTGAAGGAAATCATCCGGCGCGACTGTGAGGCAGCTGTGAAAAAGGTAATCGCTCCTGGCACACGTATCGAGATTAACATTACCTCTTCGGTTACAACCCTTCGGAATAACGCACCATTACTTCCCGGTGTCAAGAATATTATTGCCATCGCATCGGGCAAAGGTGGTGTAGGCAAATCAACGGTCACCAGTAACCTCGCAGTGGCCCTCGCCCGCTCCGGGGCTAAAGTAGGTTTGATTGATGCTGATATCTTTGGTCCATCGGTTCCGGTGATGTTTAACTGCGAGCGCGAGCAGCCAGAAGTGAAAGTCATTGATGGCAAGAACCAAATCGTGCCCATTGAACAGTATGGCGTTAAGCTGATGTCCATTGGCTTTCTCGCACCACCGGACAGTGCAGTGGTCTGGCGCGGACCTATGGCAAGTTCAGCACTAAAGCAATTCATCAGCGACACCCTGTGGGGTGACCTGGATTATCTTTTCATTGACTTACCCCCTGGCACCAGTGACATTCATCTTACGCTGGTTCAAACAGTGCCCGTAACCGGTGCCGTAATTGTCACCACACCACAAAAGGTAGCTCTTGCTGACGCCACCAAGGGATTGACCATGTTCAAGCAACCACAGATCAACGTACCCGTGTTGGGTGTGGTAGAGAATATGGCCTATTTCACGCCAGCGGAATTACCCAATAACCGGTACTATATCTTTGGTCAGGATGGTGGCAAGCAGCTCGCTGAAAAATATGACGTTCCACTGCTGGGTCAGATTCCATTGGTTCAATCCATTCGCGAAAGCGGCGACAGCGGATTACCTGTGGTGCTAAAGGAAGAAATTACAGCCAAAGCGTTCATGGACCTCGGTGAAGCCCTCGCTCGTCAGATTGCGATCCGAAATGCTAACTTTGCTTCCACCAAAAAAGTAGAGGTCATCTCATGAGCTCCGCCACCTTACACCAGTCGACTACCTTGATCCAGCGCGTTGAGTCTGCACTAGACGGAATACGGCCTTACCTGGAAGCCGACGGCGGCAACATCCGGATCCTTGAGATAACCGAAGAACTTGTTGTGCGACTTGAGTTCGTTGGTAATTGTGTGAACTGTCCCATGTCCACCATGACGTTTCGTGCCGGCGTGGAAGAAGCCATCCGAAAGTCAGTGCCGGAAGTGCGATCGATTGAGGTAGTCAATTTGGCTACAGTATCGTGACTTCCGTCTATTTTTATCCTCCAAATAATCATAGATTTCAATATTGATTCGTTACTGTGAATCATGGTGTTGCTTGCCTAACCGTACAGACCTGCAGATGTCGCGATTCATTCTTCCTTTCCTGGCTTTACTTATAGGTTTGGTATCCCCCGGAATTGGGCAGGCCCAGGAGCGCTGCGGGGTTGTCCCCTATCAGCAAATGCTGCAGGAAAAGAATCCGCTGACCGAGACAAATGAATCATTTGAACTGTGGATGGAAAAGCAACTGCGCACCCGTGGCGCACAGTTGATGCAGACCAACAAGGTCAACAGTACCTATACGATACCCGTGGTGGTGCATGTGATTCACAACGGCGAAGCGGTGGGCACCGGCACTAATATTTCAGACGCACAGATTCAATCACAGATTGATGTACTCAATAAAGACTACAACCGACTCAACACAGATGCCGGCAACACACCAGCAGAATTTCTTCCGGTAGCCGGCAGCATCAGCATCCAATTTGTTTTGGCCAGGCAAGATCCTGAGGGTCTGGCAACCTCCGGCATTACCCGAACAAAAGGCACCCAAACCTCATGGGCCATTACCGACAATGCAGCGTTGAAGAGTCTGGACTACTGGCCGGCAGAGAACTACCTGAACATCTGGGTAACCTCATTGTCCGGTGGCTTTATCGGCTTCGCTCAGTTGCCGGTTACCAACCTCATAGGCGGCCTTGATGTAACCAACAACAACCGGTTGACCGACGGGGTGGTCATTCACTATCAGGCTTTTGGCACAGGTTCCGGTTTCAATCTCCTGTCAAGCTATAACCTGGGGCGCACCGCTACCCATGAAGTAGGTCACTTTCTCGGACTACGTCACATTTGGGGTGACGCTACCTGCGGTGATGACTTCGTCTCCGATACACCTGCGCAAACCAATTCAACTTCCGGTTGTCCTACCGGCACACCTGCCTCCTGCGATGGTCGCTCGGGATATTTTGTTCACAAGATGTTTCAGAATTACATGGACTATAGCTTCGACGCCTGCATGAACCTCTTCACCCAGGGGCAGGTGAGCCGGTTCAATGTGGTGCTCGCCAACTGTCCACGAAGAACCAGCCTGCTTACCTCCCCCGGCAACAATTTTCCTACGGTGGTCGCCACCGATCTGGGCATCCGCACCCTCATCAGCCCGGGTATTTCCAGTTGTGGTAACGTGATCATCCCCAAAATAGAAGTGCGCAACTACGGCACCAATGTCATTGACAGCACAACAATCAAGCTCACCGTAGATGGCAGTACATTTCAAACCAAGACTTTCTTTGGAATGTCACTCAGCCCGCAGGCAATTACTACCCTTCAATTCAACACGTTGAATTTTGGCGTAAGCACAAATCATACGGTCGCCTTTGAAATTCTTCGCAGCAACGGAGCCACGGACATCGGAACCACCAATAACTTGCAAAGCGTTCAG
>DNZD01000287.1 GCA_003504855.1 Cytophagales bacterium | reverse complement strand
ACGATTCCCCATGTCGCTATCCCGGAACGAAGATTTACCCTGGTGCCCATGAATGAATTGGCTCCAGAATGGGTACATCCAGCCCTTCACACTACGATCGAACAACTGCTTGCGCGTTGCGAAGATATGCTGGAGGTTAAAAAATGGGGATAAGAAAAGCTTCAGGTATTTGGCAGGTCTTTGATAAAGCACACAATATGGCTTTCCTGATACCCTGCAGATCGATGGAGTTGAATACTGCGTGAATTGTCTGCCTCGGTGTCCGAGGCAATTTGGCGTAAGCCTTTTTGTTGGGCCCAGTCTTCCGCACTCCTGAACAACAATTTCCCTACTCCGCGCTGGCGGTATTCCGGGAGCACATAAACTCCTTCGATATAAGCGACCGGAGAACCAGCTGAACCCTCCACATAATCATGCCGGATGCCAGCATGTAGGAAAGCAACATACTGATCCCCGTCTCTCACCAGAAAGCACTGTGCCTCCTTCGAACCAATTACATTTTGGTAATTGATACTTTCTTCTTCGGGTGAACAATCCGGCCACAAGGCAATCACCAGTTTCATGAATGGTGTAAAGTTCTCGGGAGAAAGTATTTCCAGCTCCATGCTCAAGATCAAGGCATTAGAAACTTACCCAGTTTATCCAGATTCTGCACCAGTCCTTCATCGGCTTTGTGGGCTTTGACGACGATATCAAACATCCCCTCCGTATCAAACACCATGGACCAATCCACAACCGTGCCTTGATCCGTTGATTCAAATAAGACGGTGGTGAGGAAATGCGGGTTGAAATGTTCGAATACTATTTTCTCCTGCGGGATGATCTCCAGGTAAACACTTCGGTTGGGGTAATTGGTACCATCCGGACCATGCAGGGTTAGTCTCCACTCCCCACCGTTACGAACATCCATGGTATGAATGGAACTTGTAAATCCATGAGGTCCCCACCATGCGGCGATTTGAGATGGGTCTGTCCAGGCCTTCCACATGGCATCCAACGAAACGGGGAAGGGTCTGGTATGGTGAAGGGTACGGTTTGCTGAAGTCATTCTTTCGATAAATAAGGAATGTATTCCTGGTGAGGCATTAATTGTATTGGGTAAAATCACTCCACCTGTTCTTACTTGCCAGAATCACCTGTGACTGAAGGAACCAGATGGTAAATGGTCCCAGTAAAAAATAATAGAATACAGGACCATATTGGGCAAATGAAGGCTTATCTGTTTGCTTATTGAGTAAGGCAATAATCTTCGCGAGGGACAAAAAGCAATGTAACAGCAGAAAAAAGAAGACCAGGCTCAGCATCCCGACTACAGGAAGCACCAAAGGATTCCAATCAACGGAACTATCCAGCAGCATGTGGATCCACCACAACTGAAAGGGCATAAAAAATCCAATCCACGCAATTAACTCATAGCGAACAAAGCGAAAGCTGTATTGCTTCAGAATAAATCGGGATACGTTTTGTCCCAAATTGACTTGTATCACCAGCAGCCATAGCAAATACAGTAAGGCACTGGGGAAAAATCCGAATACAAACCCTCCGACCCTGGTGCCCGGTCCACCGGCACGATCGACCAGGAATTGAATGAGCGGAATACCATAGAACAACAATGCTTTCCAGGGAGCACTTAATTTGAAAAGCCAGTTCAGCATATTCATCTGGTTCGCATTGTTACCGCGATCTAGGTGTCCTACACCTAATAGGTGTAGGACACCTATCAAAAACCATACCGCATTGAAGCAACTCCCCGGTTTTCAGAACACACGATTGTCAGGAAATAGGGATGAATTTAGTTAACCTAACTTCCCACCTCTGCACCAGGCTCAATCTTCTTCACTAATCCCTGTAATACTTTTCCAGGACCACATTCCACAAACAGCTTGGCACCGTCTTTGACCATGGCCTGCACACACTGGGTCCAGCGCACCGGCGAAGTAAGCTGTGCAATCAGGTTTTTGCGGATGGTAGCCACATCAACAGAGGGCTGCGCATTGACATTCTGATAGACCGGACAAGTGGGTGTACTGAAATGTGATGACTCGATCGCTTTCGCCAACTCTTCCCGCGCTGGCTCCATCAACGGTGAATGGAACGCGCCACCCACCTGCAAGGGCAACGCACGCTTGGCACCGGCTGCCTTCATCTTTTCACAGGCGATCTCAATACCTTTCATGGAACCGGAAATGACCAATTGACCAGGGCAGTTATAGTTGGCAGCCACCACGATTTCATCGGTGATGGCGGCGCAGATTTCTTCTACCTTAGCATCATCCAGACCCATGATAGCTGCCATGGTCGACGGATTGATTTCACAGGCACGCTGCATGGCGGCAGCGCGTTTGGCCACCAACTTTAAGCCATCTTCAAAAGTGAGGGTACCGTTGGCTACCAGTGAAGAGAACTCCCCCAGGGAGTGTCCCGCCACCATTTGGGGAGCAGCATCTTCGCGCGACAAGGCCACGGCAACTGAATGTATAAATACGGCAGGCTGTGTTACGTTGGTTTGTTTCAATTCATCAGCCGTACCCCCAAACATGGTGTCGGTTATGCGAAATCCAAGGATGGCATTGGCCTGATCGAACAGGGATTTAATTTTGGGATTGGTGTCATACAGGTCTTTGCCCATTCCGGTGAATTGGGCTCCCTGACCGGGAAATACATAGGCTTTCATCGAGGCTTCGTTTTAGGTCAGAAAGATAAGCAGGCGAAAGCCTCCCGCCCAACCGTCAGCGGATGATCTGCACCCAGCCGTGGATATCTTTGGTCTTCTTCGAGGGATCAACGACCGTAAAGGTGACCCTGGCATTATAATAATACACACCTGCCGCCAGGTCTTTGCCGTTGTTATCCTTGCCGTCCCAGTCGATATAAATCGTGCGTTCTCCACCGGACTGATACGAGTACACTTCTTTACCCCACCGGTTATTCACTGTAAACGTGACGCTCTCTACAAAGCGGGCACATTTGGACCGCAGGGCGATCTCATCAACAGGTCCACAGGGTCCATTTCCGTTTTCATCAATCGCTATATCTTTTCCAAAAGCACTAAACTTCTCATTACAGTTGTCGCCATTGGGGGTGAATACATTGGGCAACTCGTAGTTCGGGCAATTGTCAAAGCAAAATTGTTCACTCAAAATACTCTCGTTCCCTGCCCTGTCAACTGCTGACACTTTGTAGCACCGGGCATACGAAGGCAGGTTGGAGTCAATGAAGAAGGTGTCCCTGACGTTCTCTGCATACAGGAGAAAATCGGCCCCCAACTGGGTGGCTACATATACATTATAGGACTTGATATCGTCGCGGCAAACCTGGTCAGTGGGTTTCTTCCAGGTGACCGTATTGCTGTATACATTCTGCCCGCAGGCCTGGCTGGCAATAAACTGATCACAGGGTGTCCCTTTGATCGATAACACCTGCTGACAGGGTGGAGTTTTATCGTCAGGCTGGGCGCAGATGATTTCAGAGAAGTTGTTGAGCGGCTCCTTCACTTTGATATTGCCGTAGCTACCCCGGGTCATCACGCGATAGCAGTACACCCTGGAGTTCACCAATGGCGTCTTGTTGTATTGTCCTGAATCCAGGTAGGTGAACCGTCCTGATGAAACATTTACGCTGTCAATTAATGTCATTTGACTTTCAGGCGTTCCCTGATCACCCCGGTAAATCAGGTGTCGCGGGTATTTCTGACTTTGGTTTGTCCACGGCGTATTGGCAATCCAATTTAGGCGAATTTGCTTGAACAATGACTGCGTTTCCAGCCGCACTGACGAAGCCACGGCCGATGAATCAATCAACGTATTGTTGTTATCGTACAGGGCTATGCGATAGTTATAGACGCTCTCTGCGGTATTAAGCCCTGTATCAACATACGTAGTATCTGTAAGGGTGCCGGGATGTGGAGTAGTGGCCGAAGCAGTGCCTGTGAACCCGACTGACCGGATAACTTTGTAATGAAATGGCGGCGGAAATTGGACTTTATTTATTTCATAGGGTGATCTCCACTTTACCGTAATCTGTCCTGCCTTTTGATCAGTCTTATCAATGGTGACATTGGTGATAATGGGCGCATTCACTTTAATCGGCGCCAGACAAGTATCTCTGGATACATAACTCGTGCCACCCGAAGGCAATGGGAATACAGCTACAAGCCGGTAGCAATACTGTGCGCCAACCGCCAGGCCCTTGCCACCATTGGTGTCAGTGTACTTGGACTGTGCAATAGGCACCTCTGCTATTTTTACAAAACCGAGAAAATCAGGAATCCCGGTAACACAAGGTGGTGGTGTGTACGCTATGTGATCTACGCGACGCCATACCTCCATGGTTTGAGCATTGTTGCACGCATAGGGGTTCCACTCCAGGTTAGCCGTTCGTTTATTAGGTGGTACGGCCGCATCTTTCCACTTGGGCGCAGGACCTACCACGCGAATGTTCCAGGTCTTGAATTGCACCAGCTTCGGTCCATTCTTCGGAAAGTCGGTGACCTTAAATACTACCTGATAGGGTTGTTCCTTCACATGAATACACTGGGTATTCCAGGTGAGTGACAGTTTGGCAATCTTGGAAGGTCCTGTCGCCTGGTATTTTGGAGGATTGGGAACATACGTAGCTGCTCCTACAAATGCAGGGATTACATTTTGATTCAGTATCTGTGAGAATGCCTCAATCTTCACACTGTCAAAATCTGCGTCTGTACCAAAAATATCCGCAGTCACCTTCGTGCCTGCCACCACACAAATATCCGGCGGAACCTGAAGTTCAGGGCGACGGTTCTTACAATCCTCAACAATGATCTGCATGTCGCGGGTCACGTAACCAAGGTTGATCCATACGCCATTAGTTTTCCTCCATTCCTTAATGATGAATGCAATGTTATACTCACCCGCCTGACCAGGAGCATCCCAGATGATGGTACCGGTTACGGGATTGATGGTAAATCCGGGAGGGCCATTACCATTCTCGTTGGCGGTTGAATAATTGACACCGATCTTATCATAGAATTCTTTTGCATTGGGCTTGCGGTAATTATTTACCTCAATACCTTTTTCGCGCTTGGGGATGGTAAACTCATACGACAGGCTGTCCCCATCCGGATCATAAGCGCCGGGGTTGTGATAAAAGGCTGCGCCGCGGCAGGCCTTGTCGATGGGTGGCACCAGCAAGCGTGGTGAATTGTCGCAACCCAGAAAAGGATCAATGCTGATAACTGTTTCAAGATAGAACTTAGTCTCCACCGAATTGAACATGTTGAGGATACCCGCGTTGCGGTTTGGCTCATTGTAGCTGATCACATACCGACCAGGACCCGCATAGGTATGAGACGTAGTAAAGGATACCGTCCCAATGGCCGGACCCAGGTCAGGTCGAATGGTGTTGTCAATGGTCGGCGGCATGAGGGGTTGGCTGCCATCTCCAAAGTCAAGCAGGCCGGGCTCACCAAACTTGATCTGCGAGCCGGTGTTGGTATAAACGGTGATGGTGATCAGAAAAGTAAGGCTGGTGCAACTCTCGCGCCGCACAGTGATTTCACCCGCACGAAGGTGGGTAGCCATACTCGAAATGGTTGTCAAGGCAACCAGCAAAAGACTGAGTAGTACGTGTCGGATTTGTATCCTCTCCAAATTGATCATCTGCCGCAGTTCTCGAACGATAATAACAAAAGTACCCTAAAAGTAGGATGTTCCAAGGCTGTTACCAAAGCTGAAATTCTCCACTCCTCAACAAAAAACGAGCATTCATCGCAAATATTGGATTGACTGGAATAACGCCTTAAACTTTTCAGTCTAATAGGTATCTAAAGGGAATGCTGGTCGATTGATACCCCATAGTAAGGGAATCTATGGAAAGACCATTACTAATGTGTGGATTGATTCGTGATGCTACTATGAACCGACGTGAATTTATCAGGCGTTCAGCTATTACCACGGGTGCCCTGCTGGCTGTCGGGATTCTGCCGGCAGCCAATTCAAGGCGCATAATCATTATTCGACTGTTGGGAGGAAATGATGGACTAAATACGATAGTACCCTATCGCGAGGAATTGTACTATCACGATCGACCCACCCTTGCACTTCAAGCACATTCCCTGATACGTGTGTCCGACACCCACGGTCTTCATCCCGCCCTGGAGCCGTTGCGCGAAGCCTGGGATCAGGGTTTTGTGACGGTACTTAACAATGTAGGGTTTCCAGTGCCCGAGCAGACCCATCATAAAGCGATTCTTAATTGGCATACCGGCACGCTCGCAGGCCGTGAGGGCAAGCAATGGACAGAACGTCACGGGATGTCCAACATGCTTGTCAATCCGGAAAGTGTTGGCTGCATTGACAATCATATCACGAGCCCAAGGTCTGCGGATGCCACCTATCCGGATAACGAATTTGCACAACAACTGCGGAACATAGCCAGGGCCATTCAATCTGGTGCATCCCATCAGTTTTATCAAGCGAGCCTCTCCGGGTTTGATACGCATGTAGATCAGGGTCCGCAACATGCAGCGATGCTTAAGACCTATTCCTCTTCAGTGAACGCGCTGATCAAAGATCTTCAGGCCACAGATCATTTCAAGGAAACGACTATCCTCACCTATTCAGAATTCGGCAGAACCCTTGAGGAGAACCGGCTGGGTGGTACCCATCATGGAGCAGGAAACTGTTTGTTCCTGTTCGGTGAAAAGTTGCGGGTACCGGGCATATTTAATGAGACCCGGGTTTCCCGTACCGATCACGGGGGCATTCCGACGACTATTGACTATCGCCGGGTGTACACCACCCTGGTGGGCCAATGGCTGGGAGGATCATCGGTCAGCACTTTCGAGCCACTCGCATTGTTCTGAACCCGGGCCCTGTTACCTTCGGGCTATGCGCGTCGTTGGTGAAATTCCCCATCCCCATTGCAAGATCACACTCTTCCAATGGAACAATCGTTATCTGATCAAGTTGGAGCTTGGCCTGCTGGAACAGACCTATAAGATTCCGGAATATGATCTTACCTCGGAAGAAGAGGTGAAAGCCCTCGTGTCTCCGTCCTTCATAGCGGCAGCCATGACCCAGTTTGATGCGATGGCGGCAGCTTTACGGGCTGCAAAAGATGCCCTTTGAATGTTGTCAAAGTTTATAACTTTGGCCCCCAGTCTGGTTGTATGGCGGAAATCCTCGAAGAAAAAAAGAACAAGAACATTGGCTATGAGCCCATCCTGGATGGCATCCCGGACTGGCCGGTATATCAACTGAGCAAAAACCGGAAGGAATTTCTGGAAGAAGTTACCCAGAAGGCCATCGAGCAAATCAGGTTGTTGCGCCCTTCGCGGAAGCAACTGATCGACGAGTTGGAGACCACAGTTCATCGCGAGCAAAACCGGATCAAGCGAAACCGCTGGCGTGTAGACCCCAAAGACGAGCCCAAATTCTGGTCCCGGATCAAGAATGAATTGATCGAAATCAGCAACAAGACGCCCGAGGAAGCGGGGAAAAAAGAAGAAGAGATCCTGCACGAAATTGTGCATCGGTACGCCAGTGAAATTGCCGGCAATTTCAAGGCCAGTTCATACAAATTTGCGCGCGAAGCGATTAAGTTCTGGTTCGTTCGTCTGTTGAACGGGGCCCGCGTAAAGAAATTCGGTGCTTACTTCCGCAACCAATACACCTTGCGCGACAAGATTCATATCGTGGGCAAGGTGAAAATGCTGCGTGCGTTGGCTAAGAAAGGTACCGTAGTCATGGTACCGACACACTTCAGCAACCTCGACAGTATTCTGATTGGGTGGGTTATTCACTCGCTTGGGTTGCCGGCATTTCTATATGGCGCAGGACTGAACCTGTTTAACATCAAGATCTTCGCGTACTTCATGAATAGCCTCGGTGCTTACAAAGTAGACCGTCGCAAGAAGAATCTGCCTTACCTGGAGACACTGAAGATGTACTCTAACCTGGCGCTCCAAAAGGGAGCGCACAGCCTCTTCTTCCCGGGAGGTACCCGCTCCCGTTCGGGAATGATTGAAAAGCAACTTAAACTGGGTCTGCTCAGCACCGCCATTGAGGCACAGCGAAACCTGTACCTGGAAGGTGGAGAAGAAACCCGCAAGATTTTCGTGGTGCCCGTTACCCTCAATTATCATTTTGTACTGGAGGCTCCTGAACTCATTGAAGATTACCTGCAGGTGAAAGGACAAGACCGCTACTTCGCCGAGCAGGACAACTACGGCAGTTTCCAGCTCGTGAAGTTCCTGTTTAAGTTCTTCACCAAAGGCTCTAATATTTCGGTATCCATCGGACCTGGCCTCGACGTGATGGGCAACCCCGTGGATGAAGAAGGCAATAGCCTGGATGCGCAAGGTCGTGTATTGAATCCCCGGGAGTACTTCATGACCAACGGTCAGGTGACCGTCGACAAGCAGCGCGAAAACGAATATACCCGGTTACTATCAAGCAAGATTGTCAGTGAGTACCACCGGATCAACCGGATCTTTGCCAGTCACCTGGTGGCATTCGTGGCCTTTGAGATGTTGATGAAGAAACATCCCAACCTGGACCTCTTTGGCTTCCTCCGTTTGCCGGAAGAAGAAATGGAAATTCCTTATGTGGAATTCCGGGCTGCGGTGAAAAAAGTAAGAAAGGAAATCTATCGCATGAAGGATGACGGCAAGGTGTTCTATGCCACTCACCTGAAAGGTGAAATCGACCTGATCATCCGCCGCGGTTTGGAGAATGTTGGCACCTTCCACTTGAAACGTCCCCTCCTGAAAAACAAAAAAGGAAATATCGTTACACAGGATCTCAACGTACTCTACTACTACCACAACCGCCTGGTCGGCTACGAACTTGAGAAACTCATTGGATAAACCCATCGGAGTTATCGGGTCTGGCAATTTCGGGTCCGTGATCGCCAACATTATCGCCCGCAACAACCGAAAGGTACTTTTGTATGTGCGTGACGAGAAGGTGATTCACCGCATCCTGGAAAAGCGCGACAACCGGGGGCATAAGATGCACAAGAACATCCTGCCCACCGACGACATGGCCTACCTCGCCGACCAATGCGAGGTGATCTTCCCGATCGTCCCTTCCGAGCACTTCAGGGCCATGATGAAAAAACTGGCTCCCCACCTCCACCCCTACCATATCCTCATTCACGGCACCAAAGGGTTTGATATCAAACTAAACAAAGGCGAGTCCATCGAATCGGTACCAACACTAAGCCGCAAACAGGTGAAGACCATGAGTGAGGTCATCACCGAAGAGAGTGTGGTGGTGCGTGTGGGTTGCCTCGCGGGGCCTAACCTTTCGCGCGAACTGGCCCAACGCCAGCCTGGTGCCACCGTGGTGGCGAGCCATTTTCATGAAGTGGTGCAGACAGGCAAGCGACTGCTTCGGAACAGCCGCTTTCAGGTATATGAAAACAATGACCTTGTCGGCGTGGAAATCGCTGGCGTATTGAAGAACATTATTGCCATCGCCTCAGGTGCCTTAAGTGGTCTCGGCTATGGTGAAAACGCAAAAGGCTTATTGATCAGCCGTGGCGCTGTCGAGATGGTGTATCTTGGCAAAGCCCTAGGTGGAGATACCAAATCCTTTCTTGGCGTGGCCGGCATTGGTGACCTGGTGGCTACCTGCAACAGCCCCACCAGTCGCAACTACACGGTAGGATACCGGTTAGCCAAAGGTGAGAAACTGAAGGACATCCTGGAAGAAATGGAAGAAGTGGCCGAAGGGGTAAACACCATTCGCATCGTCAAAAAAGTCAGCGATCACTACAAGCTGCGGCCGTTGATTACCGACACCCTGTACAAAGTACTTTTTGAAGGTATGACCGTTCAGGACGCATTGGATTACCTGATGCGTTACCCCCTTAATGTTGACATCAATTTCGTCTGATGCCCGACGGCATCGCCGGGATCTTATGTCCCGAGGTCGTCAGGTAGGCACCCATGGCATCCGCCGTGAGGCAAGCATGAACAGGTAGGACTCCAATCACCTCACCCGGCACGGGCTGCCAACCTTGCTCATGGGGCCAGCTGATAATGCCGTGCTCCTGTGAAAGCGATTTTACAAAAACAGGCTCATCCAACAATTCCCAACCCGTGTCCCTAAGTCGAACCACTTCTCCGAAGTGGGTAAGACCGCCTGGGGTTTTGGCCATATCCTTGGAAAAATGAACACTGCCGCCATGTACAATTACTTCCTGCCTGTCGCGATACACAGCCACCACCGGACATGCCAGGGCAATGGCGATATTATTCCGACGACACGCCCCGATGTACATCTGTTGAATGTCATAGAACACCAGGTTACCTGGCCTGATTTCCTGAATTCCCGTAAAGTCTTCTGCAAGGCTACAGGTCGGTGTATCCCCGATTGACAAGACCACGTGCGGATAGCGTTTACGATAGCGATTACCCAAAGCCACCATACTATTCCGCGTAGTTTCATGAACCTCGAGAATGGTTTTTGCATTCCGGGCCGCGTAGCTCTGACCGGCGTGTGTGAGGAAACCAGCAAATGATATGTGCTTGCTGTCGGCGATTGCCTGAAGTATAGATTCAATTGACTGATCATCTTCAGGCTTCACGCCCGTGCGACCATAGCCGGTATCAATTTCGATGAAGCAATGAACCGGATGACTGATGCGCTTGTCCAATGCTAATATTGCTTCCGGCGCCACAGCGAGAATATTCATACGGCATTGCGAAGCCAACCGGTCAATCACATCAGCCTCCAGGTAATTCACCGGAAAGGCGACTGTAATATCACTCCAGCCATCGGTAGCAAAGTACTCAGCCATCTGAACGGACGAAACCGTGCACGAGGTAACTCCCGCCTCCCGAAACCAACGACCAATTTCGTGTGATTGATGTGTCTTGAAGTGGGGTCTGAGGACAACACCGGCCTTTGAAGCGCGGTTAGCTATCGATTGAATATTGGACTTGCAGATTGCTTCATCCAGTAGCAAGGTGGGGCGCGAGATATTTATCATTGGGCGGCACGGATACTTGCCGCAATGGCCGTCATCTCTTCCGTGGAAAGCTTGAGCTTGGGGTTGGCAAAATTCACATCTCCCATGGAATTCATCGGCACAAGATGGATATGTGCGTGGGGAACCTCCATGCCGAGCACGGCAACACCGATTCGTTGACAAGGTATTGCTTTGCGTAACGCCAGGGCTACACTCTTCGCAAAGAGGTGCAATCCGGACAATGTCGCATCGTCCAGGTCAAAAATATAGTCCACTTCCTTTTTGGGAATCACGAGGGTATGTCCCTTCGTCAGCGGCATGATATCCAGAAAGGCCAGGTAGTGATCATTTTCAGCCACGATATGTGCCGGGATTTCCCGGTTAATGATCCTGTTAAAAATGGAGGCCATATCAGATTTCGATTTTCACAACTTCAAATTCTATTTCGCCGGCCGGCGTTTTGATTTTGGCCAGATCACCCTTCTTCTTTCCCAACAGTCCTTTGCCAATGGGTGACATGGTTGAAATACGGCCGGCCTTCAGATCAGCCTCCTCCTCAGAAACGAGGGTGTAGGTGACGGTGGCGTTGTTCTTCTTGTTTTTGATCGTGACTTTGGAGAGAATAGATACAGTCTCCGTATCCAATTTACTTTCGTCGATCAGTCTTGCGTTGGACATGAGTTCACCCAACTGTGCGATCTTCGCTTCGAGATGGCCCTGGGCGTCTTTCGCTGCATCGTACTCCGCATTTTCGCTGAGGTCGCCTTTGTCGCGCGCTTCGGCGATTTGACGGGCGATGTCGGCACGCCCTTTGGTCTTGAGCGTATTCAATTCCGCCATCAATTTATCCAGCCCCTCTTTGGTATAGTAGGATACTTTGGCCATAAACTTTTTTGTTTGTACTCAGGTCGTTAAAAAAAGCAACAACGGCTTCGGGGTAGAAACCGTTGTTGCAATAATCAAAGGTAGTAATTTTTTATAGCATTTAAACAAATCAATGACCGGAAGGTGTATGATCCCCCTAAGCATCTATCAATTCAGGCAATAATTCACGCACTTGTACCTCGAGTTCTGGATCAAACTGCGCCAGGTACAATGTCTTTGCCGTTACCAATTGGTCAATGGTAAGTCCCTTCGCACCCCGGAAGTCAGCTTTGTATAAACTCGCTTGTGTAAAGTCAGCACCCATCAGGTAGCAGTTGCGCAGATTCGCCTCCATGAGGTAGGCGTTGGTAAAGTTGGTTTTGATCAGAAAGGCATTTTCAAACTGCGCTTTGATCAGGAAAGCATCCTTGAAATTAGCACCACTGGCATAAGACCCGCGCAGATTGGCCTGGTTGAGGTTGGCATTCTCAAGATTAGTCTGATTCAGTCGACTGTTCTCGAGGTTAGTCTCGAGCAAGGACGCGTTCATCAGGTTGGCCGAGTTAAGGTTAGAGCCCTTCAGGTTAACGTAATTGAGCTGGGTCTTGACCAGAAAACAATTCACCAGATTGATTTCATGAATCTTGTGCCGGTTCAGGCGCTTGATATTTCCTACCGTGCGGAATGCCGCCTGGTCTGATTCAAGCAAACGAAAATCATCAATCTCATCTTTGTAGGTGCGTACCCGTTGCCGAATCTCGCCGTTCTGGTTGAGCCAGAACAGCAGAATACCAATGATTGCAATGTCGAAGATCATCCCATGGGCCTCCGCGAGTATCTGCACCCAAAATGAATCAAAATCTTCGAGGTAGTACTTCACGCTAAGGCCTGCAACCAGCAAGGTGATGAGGATCAACACCAGCAAACTGGTGAGCAACGGCTTTTCAACAATGCTGTGGAATTGCTCCAGCGCATCGGCGTTGATTTTTTTCCAGGTAAAGGTTTTAGAGAGAACCATGGGCAGTGGGTTTTCACCAAAAATAGACCGCCCTGCCGTCCATTTTGGATCAATGTGCCCCTGAACCTTACATGAGTCTTTAAGACGTTGATAACGTCAAAGCATGATGTGGATGGTAAGAAAATAGACCGTTAACCCCAACAAATCGTTGATCGTGGTAATGAACGGCCCCGATGCAACGGCCGGATTAAACCCAAACCGGTTAAGAATCAATGGGGTAACTGTGCCAATGAGTGAAGCAAACACCACCACGCTGAATAAGGCGATGGACACCACAAAGGAAAGGTCTTGGTTGCCAAACAAAACAAAGTTGGCACCGAACACCAGTACCGACAGGAACAATCCATTCAGCAGGGCCACCAGCAATACCTTACTGAGTCGCTGCCACAAGCCTTCGTCCACAAAATCCGGACTGGCCAAACTTTGCACCACCAGTGATGAGGACTGGATACCCACATTTCCCCCGGTGGCCTGAATTAAGGGAACAAAAAAAGCAATAGCCGTGACTCTTGCCAACTGATCTTCAAACAAGCCCATGAACCGGGCTGACAACATGCCCCCGAAAATCCCGATCAACAACCACGGCAGGCGGGCCCGCGTGTTCTTCCACACCGTATCGTCTTCCTCAACATCTTCAGTAATACCCGACATCAGCTGACGGTCTTCGTCGGCTTGTTCAGTAATCACATCCACGACGTCGTCGATGGTAATACGCCCGACCAATTGTCCCATCACATTCACGACCGGCACTGACTCCAGGTCGTACTTCTTCATGATACCCGCCACTTCGGTATCTGACAAATAGGTTTCTACGGAAACCACATCTCCTTCGCAGATGTCTGCCACCTGTTTGTTGGCTTCAGCGATCACAATGTCCTGCAAGGCCACTTTGCCCAGCAATTTGTCGTGATCGTCAACAACAAAAATCGTATAGAACTTGGATACCGTTTCCGCCTGCTTCCGGATTTCTTCGACACATTGAACCACGGACCAATGGTCACGGGCTTTGATTAATTCTTTGGCCATCAAACCACCCGCCACCTGCGAATCGTAGCGCAACAAGTCAATTACCTGTCCACTCAGTACCGGGTCCAGTGTCGCGATGATCTCCTCGCGGGTCTTGATAGGTAATTCATTAAGAATATCCGCCGCATCATCCGAATCGAGCAGGTTGATAATGTCGGTCAGTTCTTTGTTGTTATAGGTCTTCAGAAACCCAGCGCGGGTCTCGCTGTCCAAATCTTTGATGATAAGGGCACGTACATCCAGCGGCAGCAGGTCCAGGGTATACTTGGATTCAGCTGCCGAAAACTCATACAGGAGCGTGGTGATATCAGCGGGATTGACTTCGTTGAGGGACTCACGGATAAAATTCCGATCGCGCTGATCCAGGGCCGCCTGAAATCGGTCGCGAAATTCTTTGGTCAACTCAAACTCTACGAACTCCTTCACCTTGCTGGATGGATCGTGTCAAAAAAATAAAATCGTCTACGCTTAATTGCTCGGGTCGTTTGTCCATCAGGTCCAACGCATTCACCGGGCCGGGCAAATTTAAGTGTTTCAATGCGTTACGCAAGGTTTTGCGTCGCTTTTGAAAGGCTTGCTTCACAATATGCTGAAACAACACTTCATCACAATCAAGATTAGCCCGTTGGTTGCGCTTCAGTCGAATAACAGCCGACATCACTTTGGGTGGCGGATGAAATACACCGGGATTAACCTTGAAAAGCATCTCGATGTCATACCAGGCCTGCAACAAAACACTGAGGATACCATAGGTCTTATTGCCGTGACGGGAGGCAATGCGATCGGCGACCTCCTTCTGTAACATGCAAACAACCTGGGTCACCCGCTGCCGTTCCTCCAACACACGAAAGAAAATCTGTGAGGAGATGTTATAGGGAAAGTTGCCCAGGATCACAAAAGGTTGATCGAACAACTCATTCATCTCTACTTCGAGAAAATCACCCGCAACAATCTTTAGTCCCGGGAAATGTGTTCGGAGATATTCCACCGACTCCCGGTCGATTTCAATTACCTTTAAATCAATCTCCGGACGCCCCACCAACGAGCGGGTAAGCACACCGGTGCCAGGCCCGATCTCCAGTAATCGGGTGACTCCCTGGGTTGGCAACTCCACGGCGTCAACAATGCGCTGCGCGATGTGCGCATCGGTTAAGAAATGCTGACCGAGAAACTTCTTGGGGCGTACCACAATTCGAAAACTACGGCAATTTCAGGAGAATACGCAGTCCGGCAAACGCCCATACATGACCTAATCCTAAATTCGTATAACTTGCATGAGCACAACTATTATGAGCCAAACACCCAATCCTTCCCACAAGCCGCGCATCGGTATCACCTTGGGCGATCTAAATGGTATCGGTCCTGAAGTAGTGATCAAAGTATTGGCTGACCCCCGCCTTACCAACGTCATCACACCGGTGGTCTACGGATCTACGCGGGTCCTTTCCTATTACCGCAAACTAATGGGCCTGGAAGATTTGAATTATAGCCAGGTTAGAAATAAAGGACAATTCCTGCCGAAGGTGGTGAATGTGGTGAATTGCTGGGAAGAAGAGTTACGCATAACTCCTGGGCAGGCCTCGCGCGAGTCGGGTAAGGCTGCGCTGATGAGTCTGATGAAAGTGGTGGAAGAAACCAAAGAGGGCTTGCTCGATGGATTCGTCACTGCCCCCATCGACAAGAATACTATACACAGTGAAGAGTTTCCCTTTCGGGGTCATACCGAATACCTCACGCAGACATTCGAGGCCATGGAAAGCCTCATGCTGATGGTGGGTGAAACGTTAAAGGTGGGGTTGGTGACAGAACATGTGCCCCTGAAAGATGTTTCCCGGTATATTACCCAGGAGCGGGTAGAATTGAAGATTCGCCTGATGGAGCTGTCGCTGAAGAGTGACTTCCGCATCAGCAAACCACGTATTGCCGTGCTGGGGCTCAATCCGCATGCCGGCGACGAAGGGCTGATCGGCGACGAGGAAAACAACATCATCAAACCAGTCATTGCAGACCTGAAGAACAAAGGCAAATTGGTATTTGGTCCTTATCCGGCGGATGGCTTCTTCGGCTCTGGTCAGTATCAGAAGTTTGATGGCATCCTGGCCATGTACCACGACCAGGGGCTGGTGCCATTCAAATACATCGACTTTGAAAATGGAGTGAACTTTACCGCCGGACTGCCTACTGTGCGAACTTCGCCGGACCATGGCACAGCCTATTCCATTGCGGGCAAGAACATTGCTGACGAACGCTCTATGCGGCAGGCTATTTTTCTGGCTACCGACATCATCAAGAACCGACAGGAGAATCAACCGCCGGCGAATTAGTCATGGATATCGTTTCCATCCGAAAGCTGAACATGCTGCTACAGTTGGCACATGCCGACCGTCACTTTGATGATTCCGAGCGCGACCTTATTCGCCGTATTGCCCTGCAGAAGAGCATACCAGCCTCGGTCATCGACGAAATGCTCCTGCATCCTATCAGTGTGGATTCACTCGGTGCCTTGTCCGAAGACCAGAAGATGGACTATCTGCTCACAGCCGTTGAGCTGATTCTCGTGGATGGCCGTATTGACCCCAGTGAGGTGCGTTTCGCCAAGAGCCTGGCCCTCAAGTTGGGATTCAGAATTCAAGTGGTTGAATTCCTTACCGGGGCCTTCAGTAAAACGCCACGGGAGGAGCTCCAGCGGGTGGTCTATTCCGAATACCTGGCCTCCTGAGTAAAAAAATCCCGGTTTTGTGGCCTTTTGGCCCCATTGGGCATGTTTAGCCCTCACAATTCCAATAATTCTGGGTCAAATCCGGAAAAAACGGATAAATTTGCGCGCTTATTTCGAACGCATGCGGGCGCAGGACTTTCGGGTGAATATTATAGGATTGAGCCAGAAAGCCCATCGTTTCGAGTATTCGTTTGGAGACGAGTTCTTTGAGTTGTATGGCCGAACCCTCCTGGAACACGGTCGCTTCACCGCGACAGTGACCCTGGATAAATCAGAAACCATGCTGGAATGCAGGTTTCAGATAACAGGAACGGCCGGGCTGATCTGTGATCGGAGCCTGGAGCCCTTCGACCATCCGATGGACATCGACAAAATGATCGTGTTCAAGTACGGGGCCGAGGAGCAGGAACTGAGTGAAGAAATTGTGGTGATCAGCCGCGATCGGGCCCAACTGGACCTGGGGCAATACCTCTACGAACTGATAGCCGTAGCGGTGCCCATGAAGAAATTACACCCAAAGTTTGCGGGTGAACATGAAGAAAGTGATGTTCAATTGGTTTACTCTTCGCCAATCGAATCCAATGATGAAGAGGATGAAAAACCCATCGACCCACGATGGGAGAAATTGAAAAAGTTAAAATAAAAAGTTATGCCAAATCCCAAACGAAAGACCTCCAAAACCCGCCGCGACAAGCGCAGAACGCATTATAAGGCTGTTGCCAAGCAATTTGCCGTCGATGCTACTACCGGTGAGCAGCACCTGCCCCACCGCGCTTTCTGGCACGAAGGCAAGCTGTATTACAAAGGCAGCGTCGTGATGGAGAAAGAAGTACAGGCGTAAGCAGGTATGATTTTTTCAAATTCGATTAAGCGATTCGTAAGTAATACCGCTGGTTCACATCAGCAAACAACAATTGCCTGAATTTAGCCCGACTGGTAAACAGCCGGGCCTTTGTTTTTTTTAGCCTTAACCCATGAGCAATATCCGAGCAGCAATTACCGGCGTAGGTGGCTATGTACCGGACTACATCCTGACCAATAAGGAACTGGAAAAGATGGTAGAGACCAACGACGAGTGGATCACCTCCCGCACCGGTATTAAAGAACGCCGCATCCTCAAAGGCGAACATCAGGGCGTGTCCGTGATGGGCATCGCTGCGGTGAAAGACCTGTTGGCAAAAACCAAACTCGATCCCAAAGAAATTGACCTGATCATCTTTGCGACAGTTACACCTGACATGACGTTTCCGGCTACAGCCAATATTGTAGCTTCGGCAGTAGGTGCCACCAATGCTTTCAGCTACGACATGAGTGCTGCCTGTTCAGGATTTCTGTTCGGCCTCGCTACCGGCTCCAGTTTCATCCAGTCGGGGATGTACAAAAAAGTAGTTGTCATCGGTGGCGATAAAATGTCAGCAATCGTTGACTACACCGACCGTACCACCTGTATCATTTTTGGCGATGGTGCCGGCTGTGTATTGCTGGAACCCACCACCGAAAATGTCGGTGTGATGGACAGCCTTCTCCGCAGCGATGGTGCCGGAGAAAGCTATTTGCACATGAAGGCCGGTGGAAGCCGGATGCCTGCGTCGCAGGAATCAGTGGATAAGAGAATGCACTATGTTTACCAGGAAGGTGCTGCGGTGTACAAGTTTGCCGTCACCAACATGGCTGACGCTGCTGCCCAGGTAGTTGAGCGTAATAAACTGAATGCCAACGATATTCAGTGGCTCGTGCCTCATCAGGCCAACAAACGGATCATCGATGCCACCGCCAACCGCGTTGGCATAACAGAAGACAAGGTGATGATGAACATTGAACGCTATGGCAACACCACGGCTGGCACCATCCCGCTGTTGCTGTGGGATTATGAAAAGAAGCTCAGGAAAGGCGACAACCTGATTATGACCGCTTTTGGTGGCGGTTTTACCTGGGGCGCGGTTTACGTCAAATGGGCTTATGATTCAAAGTAAAGGCTCTGGGAAAGTCCTTTTTGGGTATTTTCCGGTTCTTGTAAATAGTTAATTGATTAGTAACTTCACAACTCACTTTTTATGGCTACCATCTCGGATCTCAGCAAAGGAAATTTCATTCGTTATAACGGCGAAATCGTACAGGTAGAAGAATTGCAGCACCGTACGCCTGGCAACCTGCGTGCCTTCTATCAGATTAAGATGCGCAGTGTGCGCACCGGTAAGTTGGCTGAAAACCGTTTCCGCCCCGGCGACTCCGTTGAGCTCCTTCGCGTTGAAACCAAAGAATATCAATTCCTGTATAACGATGGCGACAGCCTGGTATGCATGGACAATGAAACCTTCGATCAGATATACCTGGACAAGGTGCTGCTGGGCGATTCAGTGAAATACATCAAAGAAGGTGTAAAGCTGATCATCGCATTTGAAAACGGAACCAACCCCATCACGGCCGAAGCCCCGAATACGGTGGTCGTGAATATCACCTATACCGAACCGGGCTTGCAGGGCGATACTGCTACCCGCACCCTGAAGGCTGCTACCATTGAGACCGGCGCCGAAATCCGCGTGCCCCTGTTTGTAAACACAGGCGACAACGTGAAGATCGATGCCCGCACCGGTGAGTACATCGAACGTGTGAAATAAGTGTATACCCATGAGTAAGAAAAGTACATCCAAATCCAACGGCAAAGCGGTAGCCAATCCATTAAACCCAGGCGAAATGAAAACCTCCGAAATACGCGACCTTATCGATTTCATCTCCCAGTCCGGATTGAATGAAGTCAATGTTGAAACAAAAGAATTGAAGCTCCATGTGAAGCGGGAGCCTGATCAGAAGGTATTAAAGTCTTCTGCACCTCCGATGATGGCCATGCATACCGCACCGGTACAGCACCAAGCGCCAGCCGCCGCTGCACAACCTGCAACCCCCAAGGCAGAGAAACCTGCCGCTGCATCCAAAACAACAGTTGAAATCAAGTCGCCAATGATCGGTACCTTCTACCGCTCGGCCAACCCCGACTCCCCTCCCTTCATTTCCGTAGGTGATAAGGTCACCAAAGGACAAACCGTCTGCATCATCGAAGCCATGAAGCTGTTCAATGAAATTGAATCAGAAGTTTCCGGCACGGTCGTGAAGGCAATGATCGAAAACTCCTCACCGGTAGAATACGATCAGATATTGTTTGTCGTAGAACCCGACTAAACACAAACAGCAGTTACGGGTCATTTTTCAAACGGAATAACTATGTTCAAGAAAATACTAATTGCCAACCGGGGAGAGATTGCGCTGCGCGTAATCAGGACCTGCAAGGAGATGGATATTAAGACCGTGGCGGTATACTCTACCGCTGACCGCGAGAGCCTGCACGTGCGCTTCGCCGATGAAGCGGTGTGCATTGGCGCAGCCCCCAGCAAAGAGTCTTACCTTAACATTCCCCGCATTATTTCTGCGGCAGAAATTACCAACGCAGATGCCATCCATCCGGGTTATGGCTTTTTGTCCGAACGCGCTGAGTTCTCGAAAGTTTGCCACGAGTATGGCATCAAGTTCATCGGACCCAGTCCTGCCATGATTGACGCCATGGGCGACAAGTCTACGGCCAAAGACACCATGCGTAAAGCCGGTGTACCGGTTATTCCCGGTTCTGATGGTCTCCTTTCCTCTTTGGAGGAGGGCATGAAAATCGCCAAAGAAATCAAATACCCGGTTATCGTCAAGGCTACGGCCGGCGGTGGTGGAAAGGGTATGCGCATCATCAACAACGAAAGCGAATTCAAGAAAGCCTGGGACGATGCCAAGCGTGAAGCCGGTGCCTCCTTTGGCAACGATGGTCTCTACCTCGAAAAGTTCGTGGAAGAGCCCCGTCACATCGAAATCCAGATTGTAGGCGATCAATACGGAAAGGCCTGCCATTTGTCCGAGCGGGATTGCTCTATTCAACGCCGTCACCAAAAATTGCTGGAAGAGACTCCTTCTCCGATCGTAAGTCAGGAACTCCGTGAACGCATGGGCGAAGCGGCGATCAAAGGTGCTAAAGCCATTAACTACGAAGGTGTTGGAACCATTGAGTTCCTCGTGGATAAGCACGGCGATTTCTATTTCATGGAAATGAATACCCGGATTCAGGTAGAGCATCCGATTACCGAAGAGGTAACGGACTATGACCTGATCAAGGAGCAAATCAAGGTGGCTGCAGGCGTGCCTATCTCTGGCCGGAACTATTTCCCCAACCTTTTTGCGATGGAGTGCCGGATAAACGCCGAAGACCCTGCCAATGGATTCCGTCCCTCTCCGGGCAAGATTCTTACCCTGCACTTGCCGGGTGGACATGGTGTACGGGTAGACAGCCACGTATATGCGGGCTACACCATCCCACCCAATTACGACTCGATGATTGCCAAGTTGATTACGACTGGCCAGTCACGCGAAGAAGTAATCACCCGCATGAAGCGCGCCCTTAGCGAGTTTGTGATTGAAGGTGTGAAGACAACAATCCCCTTTCACCTGGCGCTGATGGACAATGCAGTGTTCCGCTCCGGCAAATTCACCACCAAGTTCCTCGAGACGCAATTTGACTTCTCAACCATAAAGTAGACCTCCTATTTTTCTGGTGATCTGCACAAAAAGCCCTGATAATCAGGGCTTTTTTATTTGGCATCATCCACGCGAACTTTTTTTTGTATTTCAAGTCTGACACGAGACTTCGCAATAATAACGCTGGCGTGAAGAAGTAGCTCGACACCAATTTGATTCCTGACCCGAATCATTCTTTCTCGCTTCTCAAAAGTAAAAGCCCCAATTGGCAACCCATTGATTAGGGCAGGAGCATTTTCGGCCATCTCTCCAAAACTCAACGGTCGTTCACTCACATAGGTATAACCTAAACCCATCAGCTTTTCTTCTATTTCGCTTTTGAATGATATCTGTCGTTCCTGAACATAATTCCAGATCAAAAATCCCAGACCTGTCGCGGGCATCAATCCCAGTATACTAAACATGATTGTGTCATTCTGATACATCGAATTCACACGTAACCACAAGACAAATGACAATGCCAGTATCAGACCAACCATGATCCAGAATTGTATTAGTAAGCGACGATAGTACATAGCTATCGAATTCCCTTATTGGTTATCAGAACTCAAATTTGTGCTACCCTGTAGGTAACAAAAAAGCTGCCATCCGGCAGCTTTAATTAAAAACATTCTACTTCAGTATGCTACACGTACTGATTCAGCATCACCGGCATCACGAGCATAAGGATATCCTCGCTCTTGTCCTTCTCCACCGGCAGGATCACGCCTGCTTTGTTGGGGGCAGACATGTTCAGTTTGAT
This sequence comes from Cytophagales bacterium, assembly GCA_003504855.1. Lineage (GTDB taxonomy): Bacteria > Bacteroidota > Bacteroidia > Cytophagales > Cyclobacteriaceae > ELB16-189. The sequence continues at coordinate 7,079 of DNZD01000287.1, read as the reverse complement.
CTGATCAGTATCCAGGTTACTCAGCATCTCTACCATGAACCGGGCATTGAATCCGATTTCGATGTCTTCTCCTTCGTGCTCGCAGGAGAGTCTTTCATTAGCTTCATTGGAGAAATCCAGGTCTTCTGCCGACACCTGCAATTCACTGCCGGTAATCTTCAGGCGCACCTGGTGCGTGGTCTTGTTGGCGTAAATGGAGATTCGCTTCAACGAGCTGAGGAAGTCTGTCCGGTTGATGGTCATCTTGATCGTGCTGGACGTAGGGATTACATTTTCATAATCCGGGAAGCGCTCATCGATCAGGCGGCAAATCATACGAATGTTACCAAACTTGAAGAAGGCGTTGGACGTGTTGAAGTCAATCGTCACATCCGTATTCTCTGAAGGCAATGTTGCTTTCAGCAAGTTGAGGGCCTTGCGTGGGATGATGATGGTATTGCCGCTGTCGGATTTTACATCCGTACGGCGATAACGCACCAGGCGGTGACCGTCGGTGGCCACGAACGTGGTGTTCTTTGATCCGAGGTTAACATACACCCCCGTCATCGCAGGGCGCAGCTCGTCGTTGCTGGTGGCGAAAATGGTATTGTTGATGGCACGTGCCAGCACCTCAGATGATATCTGCGCAGAGAAGTCGTTGCTCACCGACGGAACCTTCGGGAAATCGGTGGCATTTTCTCCGGACAATTTGTAGCGACCGTTGTCGGAGCTCAATTCAATGCTGTAGGTGGTGTCATCCACCGAAAAAGTAACAGGCTGGTCAGGCAGGTTTTTCAGGGTGTCGAGCAAAATCCTGGCAGGGACGGCAATATTTCCGCGCTCCTTGGATTCCACCGTGATCTCAGTGATCATCGACGTTTGAAGATCAGAGGCTGTTACCGTTAGCCGGTTCTTGTCAATTTCAAAAAGGAAATTCTCAAGGATGGGAACGACCGGATTGGTGGTGATGACCCCGTTGATATACGATAGTTGCTTCAGCAAGTAGCTGGAGTTAACAATAAACTTCATGAACGTCAGTGGTTATGGTTGCGCCCGCTAAGTTATAAAGAAAATAGGTTCTGGAAACACCCGGTGCAGTCAGAAAACCGGGTAATTTCAGTGCCCGGCCTGTTTGAAGTAATCCCGCTTTCGCACCAGTTCAGCCACATCGGCTTTATCGAGCGCAACCCGCTGACCATCACCCAGTCGCCCAATCACTTCCTGGCTCCGTGGTGAGGGCCTGAACAACTCCAGTACATAGGCGCGGTCAGCGATATCTCGGATTTCCAGTTTAGCCAAAGGACCTGTTTTAACCACACTGTCTGCGTGGGGATCCTGTGCGTCAATAAACCGCCGGGCGAACAGCAGCGAAACAGCATCAAGATACCCATTGAGTTTGGCGGTGTCGGCTGCATCCTCCTGGCGCATCACCACCCGGTCACGGTCGAATTCCAACTGAAAATTCTGTGCGGGATCGCTGTTATAATAGGCAGAGAACGATTTGAAATTCCTCCAGTTGAAATCAAAAATGCGTTTGTTGCGCCAACCACTTTCATCCAATTCCAGTATCCCGGCTACAAACACGCGATATCCTGGAATCACCATCTGATAAGGTTCACTCTCCCCTCCTTTCCAAAACCAGGTCTCGGTTTTTAGCGTATTGCCACCAGCAAAGAATCGCATCTGCTCCTGTCCCTGGGTGAATACCGTTACCAAAACCCCGTCTCGTTCAAGCCTGGCACACACGCTGTCGCGCAACGCCGCAGCTACCGGCCTGCGTGGCTCCGCCTGTCGCAGGGTAGCAAACAGCACCTTGATCATTTGATTGTCAGCATCCCAGGTATTGTTGACCCGCCACCGGTTGTTGGTGAAACTCAACTCAACCTCTTTGCCCTGACGCTTAAGCAATACCCGATCGATGTTCTCAGAAGCAACCGTTCTGAAATAATCAGGATCTACTGCCCGTTCACTTCTGCGGCCGGTAAGAATAAACAGCAACGAAGACAACATCACCAGGAAGGCGAGTGAAATCAACAGGGTTGTATTTCGTTTGGCACTCATCGCTTATTTCCGGATAAAGCTTCCATAACGCTTTCGACGCGCCCAGGTCTTGGCGATGCCCAGACCTGCCAGCAGCAATACAGGCAATACCAGGTTAATGGCTTGCCACTTCCAGCGCTCGGCCCTGATTTGCTCCTTGTCGAGGGGACGAATCTTGATGTCTTTCGTTCTGGCTGTAATCAAGCCATGCTCGTCGGCAAGATACGCCACCATATTAATCAGTAACTCGGCATTGGCATAAGTGGTATTGGTGAATGCATCGAAGCCAAGTGGCTGCGGCTGTCCGTTGCGCGGATTGATTTCATTCCTGGCAAGGTCGCCATCGCCCACCACCAATAGCTTGGCAGACTTGCCCTTGGATCGATAGCCGGTACTATCAACTCCTTCCGGAAGAAACCGGTTTTTAAAGACGGACGTAAATTCGCCCTCCAGCAGGTACGCGACGGGTATGGGTCCCGCGTTAAAGTTCTCGGGCCGGATATCCTTGCGCAGGTCATTGATGCTCATTTTAACCGGAGATGCAACACGCCGTGCATAAGCGGAGGTAAACATCAACGGTGTCTTACGAATACCAATTGCCTTCACGGTATCCAGACTGCTTGTCATACGCAGCGGTGTAGCATCCATATTGCGGGTGGCAGGATGATCCGCATATTGATTGATCAACGGAAAGAATGGCCATTCAATAGGGGTCATTTGTGGTTTACCACCCAGGTTACCCGTGATCACGGGAAAACGGAGGGCTTGAAGGTCCTGAACTGCATCGGGATTAACGCGCACACCGTAATGGAAGAGTGGATCTTCAAGTCCTGTCTCGAAAGGTCGTGCAAAGTAGTCCGGCATCGACACGCTGTCCATGGAAGCCTCCAGGCGGTCGATCAACACCAGCACGGATCCGCCACGCATGATGAATTGATCGAGGTAAAATTTGTCTGCAGGAGAATACCATCTCGTGGGTCGGGCAATGATCAAGACATCCAGTTCTTTAGACAGATTCTTATCAAGCCGGGCAGGTACCAAATCAAATGAGGCACGCAAGGCGGATGAAAACCCTGCCGCCTGGAGGCTGTCCAACTCACCATGGCCGGTCACCCATCCCACCTTCTTGCGATCCAGGCCCGCCAGTTTTTCAATCACCAGGGCAAACTGATATTCAAGTCCTTCTATGGACTGATTCAAAACTTCATCCGAGCCCTGAGCGCGATTCCCTTTCACGAGCATCACGCCTTCTTCTGCCCCCCCGTAGGAGATCACAGCACCCGGGAAAACCAGTTTCTCCGTGCGACGGCCATCGGTATTGGCGATAATATTCATCGGTTGTATGCCCTTCCCGGCCAACTCCAGCATAAATTCTTTGCGGGCTTCCTGTCCCTTCGCAGCTGCGGGGTCCAGAAAAGTGTAGTGTACTTTGTTATTGGAATACACCCTGAATTCCTCCAGCGTTTCACCCACAGCTTTATAGAGTCGCTGGAACCCGGCATTGATATTTCCTTCGAGGTATACCTCCACATACACATCGTCATCCAGCGATTCAAGCAAGGCCCGAGTGGGGGCCTTCATGGTGTAACGTGACTCTTCTGTGAGGTCGATCCGGAAAAAATACAGCGACGCCAGCTGGTTCAGCACCAGGGCGAAGACCAACCCGTTGGCCAGCAACAACCAGTCGCCATATTTCTTTCCACTCACCATGTGCGACTGGATAAAACAGTTTTAGCAGCCAACAACCATACGCCGCCCAACGAAATGAAATAAACCAGGTCCCGGCTGTCGATCAGGCCTTTGCTTAACGATTCATAGTGGTACAATATGCCCCATTGCTTGGCGATCAAAGCCAGGCTGCCATCAGCAAACAACGACGATACCGCATCGAAGCCGGTGTAGAACAAAAAACAAAAGAATGCAGCCAGAATGAATGATACAATTTGGTTGGTACTGATCGATGAAGCGAACAGGCCAATGGTACAGAACACACCACCCAGCAACACAAGTCCGATATAGGAACCAATTACACCCGGTGTATCAATATTACCAAACGGGTTTGCCAGAGAAGACAAGGCAAAGTAGTACACCACCGTTGGCAGCACAGAAAGCACGACCAACGCAAATGCTGCCAGGAATTTTCCCATGACAACACCGGTCTCTGTCACGGGCTTTGTCATCAGCAAATCAAGGGTTCCCAGTTTTCGTTCTTCGGCAAAGCTCCGCATGGTGATGGCCGGCACCAGAAATATCAATACATAGGGTCCGGTGGAGAATAAAGTTCCCATCTCAGCATAGCCATATTCCAATACGGAGGTTTCGGGAAACACCCACATAAGCAGGCCCATCGCCACCAGGAATACAGCAATCACCAGGTATCCCATGAGGGAGTTGAGGAAACTGTTGATCTCTTTGATGAAAACCGGAATCATGCTGGGCGCTGGGTTAGTTCACCAAATACTGACTCAAGCGAATACTCTTCCTGTCGGAGTTCACGAAGGGATAACCCATGGGTCATCGCCAGCTTCACTACATGGTCACGGATGTCCACACCGCGGTCCGTTTTAATCTGAAATTTAGTGGGTGCAAGGACCACAACGCTATTTACGCCCGGAAGCTGTTCAAGCGACATGGACGGTGGTGCTTTGTCAAATTCCACTACAAGCTGGTCACCTCCTCTTTTCAACAGGTGTTCCAGCCGATCATCGGCAACAATCTTTCCTTTATGGATAACGATCACCCGGTTACATAATGCTTCTACTTCCTGGAGGATATGCGATGAAAACAACACCGTCTTATGCTCACTCACCTTGCGGATGAGGCTTCTGATTTCAATCAATTGATTCGGATCAAGCCCGGATGTCGGCTCATCCAGCACCAATACAGCCGGATCATGGATCAGGGCTTGTGCCAGGCCTACCCGCTGGCGGTAGCCTTTGGACAACATGCCGATGCGCTTATTTTGTTCTTCCGTCAATCCACACAAAGCCACCATTTCTTCCACCCGGAGTCTGCCAGCTTTCCCCGTGATGTTGTACAAACTGGCCATAAACCGGAGGTACTCATGCACATACATGTCGAGATAGAGCGGGTTGTGCTCAGGGAGGTAGCCCGTGAGGCGCTTGATGGCCATAGGTTCATTTGCCACAGATAGTCCACCTACCCGGATGGATCCCTCCGTGGCTGGGAGCGCCCCGGTGATCATCTTCATGGTCGTAGATTTCCCGGCCCCGTTGGGTCCCAGGAAGCCAACGATCTCTCCCTCGCCTACGGAAAAGGAAATCTGATCGACCGCCCGTTGCTGGCCGAAGACTTTGCTGATGGAGGATACTACGATTGACATTTCTGGTGCGCAAAATAACGCAAAAGAAAGCGTACTCCCACCCGCTGAATCGCCCGGGGGTCACCTCCTACAATCCTGGAACATTAATTGCCGTTAAATAGAAAAATAAGAAATTTGACCCCCATGCAGACGAACATAAGACTCGGACTTCTTGCCATGATACTGGTCACTGTGGGCCAGACGGCGAAGGCGCAGACAGGTTACAACATTGACTTTTCGGTGAAGGGACTGAAGGACACCACGGTAATGCTGGGGTATTATATCGGGGAAAACACCTATGTGCGTGATACGGCCCGATGCGACAAGCAGGGGAATTTTCGATTCGATGGTAAAGAGCGGTTGGCCGAGGGTGCGTACTTTTTGGCCATTAACAAAATGAAAGCCCTCGAGTTCCTGATTGGCCAGGATCAGCACTTCAAGATGGAAACCGCTGCGGACGATTACATCCTGCACATGAAGGTGACCGGCGACCAGGACAATGAACTGTACTTCACCAACATGCAATACCTGAACACCGAACATAAGGTGGCAGACCCGCACCTGAAAGTCTTGCGCGACAGCACGCTCACGGAAGATCAGAAGAAAGAAGCGCGCGAAGCGTTCAAGGTGATCAATGACCGGGTAATGGCTCATCAGGACAAGTTGATTGCAGATCACCCCACCACCATGTTCGCCAGGTTGATGCGTGTATCCAAACCCATTGATATTCCTGAGGCACCCAAAAAGCCCGATGGCACGATTGACTCTACCTTTCAACTTCGGTACTATCGAAAACACTTCTTTGACAACCTGAATCTGGCCGATGATGCCATGACCCGGTTGCCACGCCCCTATTACACGGAAAAGTTGAATGAGTACCTCGACAAGTTGTTTGTTCAAACCCCGGACAGCCTGATGCCGGTTATTGACGCGTTGATTACCAAGGCTAAAGTCAACAAAGAAACCTATAAGTTTCTGGTCTGGAACTGCGTGTATAAGTATTCAAAGCCCGCCATCATGGGGCTTGATGAATTGTATGTCCGATTGGCAGACAAGTACATCCTTACCGGTGAGATGGACTACTGGATGGATGCCAGTCTGAAGAAAAACGTAAAGGAATATGCCGACAAGATTCGCAGCAGCCTGATTGGAAAGACCGGAGCCAACCTGAAGATGCAGGATGTTAATTTTCAACCGAGGTCTATGTACGACATCAAGCGCAAGTACACCATCCTGTATATTTTCGATCCCGACTGCGGGCATTGCCGGGAGGAGACACCCAAGCTGGTGGCCTTTTACAACAAGAGCGCATTGAAGTTAAGCTTTGAAGTGTTTGCCGTAAGTGCGGACACATCAATTCAAAAGCTGAAAGACTACATCAAGGAAATGAAAATGCCCTGGATCACGGTGAATGGTCCACGCAGCTATGTGGGTGCCTATACCAATTTTTATTATGCCGACCAGACGCCCAGTGTGTACATTCTCGATGCACAACACAAGATTATCGCCAAGGGCCTTCCGGCTGATAAAATGGAAGACTTCTTTGTGAACTATGAGCGGTATTTGCAGCGCAGAGCCACCCAGAAGCCGAAACCCACTGGACAACCTTCGCCACACTAGCGCAGCAGTTCACTGCCCTGTTTTGTTGATTCAAGGCGTTTTTGTCAAAAAACTGAGGCCATCATGCAACTATTTGCCCCTGCAGGAGTATCTAAGGAGTATAATATTGATGCTATGG
>DNZD01000078.1 GCA_003504855.1 Cytophagales bacterium | reverse complement strand
ATGCCGCTGCCGGCGCCGGTGATCACCGCAATCCTTTGGTTCAGTTGGAACAACATGGTTACTGGCTTATGCGGGTAAGAAAATCGCGGAATTTTTTGGTGTTGTATTTCATGCTGCCAACTTCCTTCTGCAGCACCTTGCCGTCTTTGGAGATGATAAAGGTGGTTGGGATGGAAGGAACATCCAGGATAGCGGGAAGCGTTCCCGATGGCTGGTAGGCGGTGAAGGTGAATCCCTTCTTTTTCATGTAGGCAACGATCTTGTCATGATCGGCATCGCGATCGAGGGAAAGCATGATAAACTCAATCTTTGACTTGTCAACCTCTTTGTAGAGTTCTTCAATTCCAGCCATTTCGGCCCGGCAGGGACCGCACCAGGTTGCCCACAGGTTGATGAAGATCACCTTGCCTTTGAATTGGGATACGGAAATACGCTGGCCATTCATGTCTTTGATCAGGAAGTCATAATTGAACATTTCACCGGTGTCTTCTGCTTCGTCTGATGCGTTTTTGAGACCGGTTTGGAGCAGCGCCCAGTTGCTGGCGTAGGTTACAGTACCCAGTAATCCGGTTACTTGCAGAAAGCCGATTATGAGTGCCGCCCCGATGAACGGCTTCAGGAATTGAAGAATGGCTGACCCGGCTTTTTTGGCCCGGTCTTTGTAATTTTCAAGTCTCATGAATTGACTAATTTGCCTCAATTTAGAACGCAAAAATGAATAGTGTATCACGTTGGATGGCCTTTCTGCTGCTGGGAATAAGCATCACCGGCTTCAGTCAGAAAATCAAGTACAAGGACCTTTTTGTGTTGCTTAATGCGCAGCAGTTTGATGAAGCGGAACCGTTCCTGAAGAAGTACCTGAAGGTGAATGATGACAACCCGAATGCGTACCTCTTTATGGGGATAATTTACAAAGACAAATCGCTGAAGACCGATGTGCTGCGGGACACGGAGAAACGGATCATGTTCCTGGATTCGGCAGTCTATTTCTTTGGACTGGCCTATAAGGGCATGACTGAAAAGGAAGTGGATCGCAACGAAGAGTATTACCAGATGTTTAACCGACGAGACACGCGTACCGGTAAGTTTGGTGTGAAACTCTCTGATGTCAAATTGAAACTGGAGGAGTACATGGCCTTGAAAGAAAAGGTCAAGCAGATTCAGCTGATCAAAAGTCAGTTCGTGTCCGCCCAGCGCTTCTATGATCGTGCTCAAGTCGCATACAAGCATATCCAGGATACCTATCCGGGTTCACGTGAACTGTACCTCCGTGCCAACGAATCTGTTGTTGCCCAACTGATACACCTGGCAAACATCTATGATTCCTGTCATATGAGTTTCAATGACTACAAATCAGCGGTAGCGGCGTATGGCAATATCGGCCATAACCAGGACCTGGACCCCCTGGAGATCATTGATTTTAAGAAACAGGGAAACACCCCGGCCGACTTCTATTCCGACGACCTCAAGGTTTGGGATTATAAACGTTGGGCACTTTCTACCGTAGATGTGATTGAGAAGGAGATTATTCCGGCAAAAGAGCAATTGATTACACTTGATGCAGAATTAAACAGAGAGCAGCAACGTATCCGCAAGGATTCTGTGTCTGTGATGTCCAGCCTCAGCGTGTATCGGAGCAAGTTGTCCATGCCTGTGCTTCGCCGGCTTGATCCGGATCCTTTGCCCATCAAAGTGTTCACCCTGAAACTGGCCGAATTGGAATACGGATCGCAGGTAGTAGATAATAAGGTTTTGCGGGATACCGCTTCGCTGGCTACCCAGGTGATGGCCCTGGATAAGGAATATAAATTGGCGCACCGCACCGATAGTTTAGCGACACTTCTGGATACTGATCAATTAGCCCGGGAGGTGGAGAACTATTCGCAGTATGTTTCTTCATCATACGGCACTGTAGACGCATTCAAAACATACATCACCAGCACACGTGAGTTTGCCGCGCATGCAGCTGCGCATAAGAAAGAAATTCTTGAAAGAAAGCGCGCGTTGATCAAATGGGTAATTCACGGCACTGATTCCATTCCGCTCGATGCAGCCACGGCGTCCGCCGGAAAGTATAAACCGTTGATTATCAGCACAAAAATCACCGCAGGCCTTGTCTATGCGGATACAATTCCCAGCGGCTATGCTTACCTGATTCCGGCATCCCATCAAGCAGAAACAGGGGGTGTTTTTGCGGTAGACCCGATGATCTTCAGAAAGATCAATTTACCTGTTACGAAGGTATTGACCCTTGCTGAAGAGAAATCAGGAACACTGTTGGTATTGTTTTATCAGGAATCGCGTGTCAATGAGAAGTTCCCCGCCGTCCTGGTTCGGATTAACCGCGGTGAAGCCGCTTCTTTAAATATGGCCTATGCCTTTGATCAGTTGCCTGATGAACTACGCTTTTCACCAGACACCCAGGTTATTTCGGTGAAGACTAAGAACGGCCAGGGAGAGGTGTTCGCGATCAACTTTGACAAGACCGGTAAGGTTGTTAAGTAGCCGCTAATCTGCGCTCCACACATTATTCTTTCTGTCAATATCAGCCATGCGCAGACTGGGGTCAATTTCTATTTTCCGGATGTCGGACCGGGGGCGGGTGATTACAAATGAATACGTAGGATTCACCGGCTTCCACGCCGGCAGCACCGTGCGTGCCTTGGTGTCTTCAGCGGGCTTGTTGCCCAGCAGTTCATTTATCGATGCGTAGAATAACTCTTGGGTGCCATCTTTATACGTTACCAACACATCCATGGGCATGGGGAACTCACCAATACGGCGGAGGGTGATTTGGGTTTTAGTTCCGTTGTCCTGTACCGAGTCGATGGCGTAGTCAATCCGTTTGGTAGTACCGATCCAGTATCGCTGGTACCAGTGCAGTTGTAACCCGGAGACTTTTTCCATGATGCGGAGCAAGTCATTCGGTTCCGGATGCTTCATCTTCCAGGTGTTGTAGTACCGCTTATATCCCTTGTAGAAATTATCGTTGCCGACCAGGTACTTCATTTGGTGGAGATAAATACATCCTTCTGAATAGGCCGCCGTTGAGTAGGCGCGGTTCGTAGTGTAGTGATCACCATGTTGGCTGGCGGGTTCCTGAAGGCCGCTGGCCACCAGGTTAAAATAGCTGGTATAACTGCCAGCATGTGGATTCTCAGTGCCGAGGATGGAAGCCAGTGCTTCATGGCTGGCGAAATCAGCACCCCCTTCATCCATCCACGGGTACAGGCTTTCGTTCGAAGCCAACACGCCCTGGTACCAGCTATGGGATACTTCATGCGCCATCACGCCGGTTAGTCCGCGTTGTGAACCTTCACCCAGGATCATGGTACACATAGGGTACTCCATCCCGCCATCTCCGCCTTGAATAATCGAATAGGTGGAATAGGGGTATTGACCAAAATGCTCGTTCAGGTATTGGAATGTTTTTACCGCATGTCCTTCCATGACCTTCCAGGTCTCGGCAGTCTTTTCATTCTTCTGGTAAAAGAAATGGAGTTCAGGCCCATTGGGTACCTGGGCCCGGTCGTGGGTGTACTCGGGATCAGCAGCCCACGCAAAATCGATTACATCTTTAGCGATGAAATGCCATTGCAGTTTGCCAGCCGGACGCTTCAAAGGCATACCCGGCTTTTCATATCCATGGCCAATGGCTTCCGGGTTTTGCAGTACACCCGTGCCACCAATGACCAGTTCAGGGTCAGCGATAATGGTGACATCAAAGTTTCCCCATACGCCGTGGAATTCACGGGCTACATATTGATAGGCATGCCAGCCCTGGAAATCATATTCGGCCAGCTTCGGGTACCATTGGGTCATGGTATAGGCGACGCTTTCTTTGCTATTGCGACCCGATCTCCGAATTTGAACAGGGACCTGGGTTTCGAAAGTCATGTCGAAAACGGTTTTTTTCCCGGGCAGGATAGGCTGGTTGAGGGTCACTTCCATGATGGTGCCGTCCACCGCAAATGCTGCCTTCTTGTTGTCCTGGGTCAGGGTCTGGATGATTTGATACCCAATCTCGTCAGGGGCAAGTTTGGAGATGCGATCGGCAACGCGGCGGTCGGGGTCCTGGATGTTGCGTGACCGCACGTCCATCATGCTACCAGGCTGAAAGGCGTTAAAGTAGAGGTGGTAGTAAACCTTATACAGGGTGTCCGGGGAATTGTTGGTGTAGACAAGCTTCTGGGTGCCTTGCATCCGATGGGTGCTGCGGTCGAGGTTTACCTGCATGGTATAGTCCACATGCTGTTGCCAACGGGTCTGACCCATGACAGGAAGGCATGCCAACAGAAAGAAAACAATCGGGGTAGGCTTCATAGTTGATACGATAGCCTGTAAAGTATCAAAATGGGCTGTAGATGACAAGCACCTTTACATCAGAAGCCGATGTATCGGGTAATCGAAAAGGAGAGATAGCCGCTGCTTTGCAGACTGAGGTCTTCTCCGGGCAGTGACTTGGGGATACTATAGGTGTAGTTTAACAGGAACGTCCAGTCCTTCCGCGACATCGTGATGGGAATCGAAAAAGAATAATTCATTACACCAAATTCTGTTTTGTTCACGGGATAATAGAGGGGAAGTTTGGGTGTATGGTTTCGGTTGTAGATTAGTCGGAGTATGGGATTGGGGTACAGGGCGTAGGAGGTCGTCTGTTCAGATCCAAACAAAACCGTAGCATTCGGGTAAAATGAGATACGATCGAAGCCGGCCCACTTTCGCTTTATAAAGTTCATCCCGGCGCTGGGCATAATCCGGTGCGCTTGCTTGTCGCCGAAATAGAAATAATAATCGAGCCGAAACACAAATTTCCCGACCTCAAAATAATTGGACATTCCCACGTTGTTGGTGTACGGAACCGACACAGTACTGTCAGATGGCTGGTGATAAAAATAATGACTGTATTCGGCGAGCAGGGTATACCACTTGTTGATGTTCTTCATATACCCGCCGGAAGCCGTAGTGAGGTAAAAATTGGGTTTGTATTCCTGGCTCCAGTATTGGGTGGCATCAGCGTATAGTCCGCTCTTGTGGTAGTAAGACATTCCGGACGCGAGTCCGAATTGATTGATGTTAAACGTCCGGTTGTCGGCAATGATGTTGCTGTTATACCCCAGGCGAACGGCCATCCGAGATTCGTCTTTGATATCCTGAGTTCGGATGAGGCTGTCAATCAATTCAAAGATGTCGAGTGAATCTTGTTGGGAGAAAAAGTTGTCCAGTTGATGAATGGTTGCCGAGTCGGCGCGATGTCTCACGGAATCGGGCATGGCTTGCTGACCGGCTGCAAGGCCGGGCAACAGAAAGCCAATCAGCGCCAGAATCTGTTTCAAACGATCGCCTTAGTTGCGGTTGCGTTTGAGTCTTTGGTTCTGATCGCGCAGCAGTTCTTTGCGTTGCTGCTGTTCTGCCCTTCGTTGCTGCAGTTGATTGAGGATCAGTTGCCTGAAGTCCTGTTCAGCCTTGCGCAGGTTCAGCATCTGCTGCACGTTGATGATATTCAGTAAGCGGCCGGAATAGTCTTTCTCGAGATTTAGTTCTTTCTGTTTAAGTTGGAAGCCAAAGTCAACCAGTTCCTGTTGCTTTTTGGGATCTGGATTGGCCGGGTCAATCTGCCGCTGCATGTCCCGGAATTCCTTGCGCATACTCAGGCGCTTCTCGGTGAACTCGCGATAGATCGGCCAGAATTTCTCCGCCTGATCAGGTGTCAGCCCGAGCCGGTTGGTGATAAGGGCAATACGCGCGGCTTCAACTTTCTCCCGCACCTTAGGGTCAACCGGGGGAGTTGGGTCGTCGGTATCCTGTGCCAGGGACAGCACGCTGGCAGTCATGGCAAACAACAGGGTCAAAAACAGGCGGGTAGTTTTCATGGCAGATCAAAAATAGTCTTCAGTAAATTCAGTCGACAGATATTCGTCATCATTCAGCATCACTTCCTTCATGGTATTTTCCTGAATGGCGTCAGCTTCCTGGCTATCAATGGTAACGCCGTCCAGCAATTCGTCCGTATTGAGGTCATTTTCCTCCAGATAGGCCACCAGTTGATTGTCATCGATGGATGCGAGGAGTACTTCCGGCGACTGGCTGGAACCGGGCCAGAACCAATACAAGCTTACCAGGAGCACCATGGCCGGCAGGGCAAACCTAAATGCCGAACGCCATAGGGGAGAGGGCTCAGGCTTCTGTACCCGGGCCTGGATAATACCCGGCAATTTGTCAAAGTACCCTTCCGGGGCTTTGAAAATGTCGATTTTCGGTATGTCCTCTAGCTTTTTCATGGTTTGCAGGTAAGACTCTTTTTAGCCTTTAGTGTTTAATCATTACTTAAAATATCTTCAATTTTCTTCACCGCGTGGTGGTAGCTGGCTTTCAGGGCACCCTCGGAGGTCCCGGTGACGGCAGCCATTTGTTCGTAAGACATGTCTTCAAAGTACTTCAGGTTGAAGACCAGCCGCTGCTTGTCAGGGAGGGTGAGAAGTGCTTTTTGCAGTTTCCGTTGAATCTCATCACCGTCGACATGGGGCGTGTTGTCGATGTGGGCAGCGAGGGTGGGTGCAATGTCTTCGATGGGCAGAAAAAACCGCCTCTTCTTTCGGTTCAGGAAAGACAATGATTCATTGGTAGCTATCCGGTAAATCCAGGTGAACAACTGCGCATCTTCGCGGAAGTTGTCTATTGACTTGTGAATCTTAATGAATACTTCCTGGGTTACGTCGTGCGCGTCGTCATGATCAATGACCATTTTCCGTACGATGCCATATACCTTTTGCTGGTAAGCCCTTACGAGCAGATTGAACCCATAACTCCGGGTGTCCGGCTCACGGATCTTGCCTAAGAGTTCTTTGTCGTCCAAGGGGTGCAGGTTCGGTGCTTAGACAAAAATAGGCGGTCAAGGTTTAATCCTAGCCCTGAAATTCCTGTATGGCATCTGCCAGGGCCTCATATTGCTCTTTGGAGTGGGCTGGAAAATTGGCAAAGCGGAGCTGGGTTGCTTTTGCCGCTCCATAGCCATCCCCGGGTGCCAGCCCTTTTGTCTGCAGGTAGGATGCCAGCCTGGCCGTGTGGCTGGAAGTTTCGGCGACAATCACGGTGCGTGATCTTTGGTCAGGTTGTTTAACAAATGCATGAATAAGCGGGTGTTGCTCCAGGGCCTGATACAAGATGGCCGCCTTATATTCTGTTTCGCGTCTAATAAGGTCTATTCCCCGCCGGTTAAAGTCTTCAATCACCTTGCCAAGCAGGTAGATACCCAGCACATTGGGGGTTTCTGGTGTTTGGTATTTTCGCGCGAACTGGATCAACTGTGGAAGGGTATGGTAGCTTCCAATATTCTCTCCGGCTGCCTGCAATTGTTCTGCCCGGGCAACGCAGCGTTCGTTTACCAGCCATACGCCAAGACCGGCCGGCAGCCCAAATCCCTTCTGCACAGAAAAGAAAATGCTGTCAATGTCATGGTAATTGAAAGATGGATAGGGGAGTGAACTGACTGCATCAATGGCAATGAGTGCAGCCGGGTTGGAAGCGCGTACCTGGTGAATAAAGTCCTGGGTATGGTTTACGCCCGTACTGGTTTCGTTATGTGTGATGGCAATTAATTCCGTTTGGGGATCAAAAACAGTTTGGGTGTGGGCGGAGCCTTCAACGGCGTTGATGGCAACTGCTTGTTTCTGTAATTGTTTTGCTATCTCATAATAGCGTTTGGAAAAGGCACCATTTACCAGGTGGGTGGCGCTGGAACGGACCAGGTTCTGAATGGACCGTTCCCAAATCTCCGTGGCGGAAGCGGTGAACACCATCGTGAAGCCATCGGGGATATTCAGCAGGGTCTTCAGACCGGTTTCGGCATGCTGATAAATCGCCTCAAATGCTTTGCTCCGGTGCGACAGTGAGGGGATGCCTTCCCGGCATGCCACTTTGATATGATCATTGACGGTGAAGTATAATTGAGATGGGCCGGGCGTGAAGTTCGTCATGCAGGCAAAATAACATAAAACCCGGTTAACCTGTGCTGAGCGTTATCTTTTGCTGATGAACCAGGTCATGCAAACGGTAGCGATGAGCAGGGTGTGGCTACTAAAAAATTAGATGTTAATCAAGATTGGGATGCGTTCAAGTTTTGGTTACGTTTGAATCGAAATCCGCCGGGTGTGGGACACGTTTGCTGAACCTAACATATAATACAATACCGGGCGAAAGTTGTTGGACAAAATCAGGCTTCACCCCGACTTGTCGGGGCCTCGCCCAAAAAGCAGGATAACGGAAGAAGGTTGCGGCCAATGGCAGCCCAAAACTTGTCGTAATTGGGGTTCAGAAACTCCTCCTTATCCGGTGGATTTCATTTCTTTACATGGGTCTGTCTTTGTAAGTTTGGCGTTTACCAAACTGTTAACATGGCCCGAATACGGACGTTATTCTTCTCTATTGTATTTGCAGGATTAGGGTATCAAGCCATTGCTCAAGGTCCTGGCGGAGTGAGCGCCAATTTGAAGCTTTGGCTCAAGGGAAATACCGGTGTGACTGGCTCACCGGTGTCTGCCTGGGCTGACCAAAGTGGTAACGGCTTTTCTGCAGCACAAGCAACGGTCGTGGCCAGGCCCGCAGTCATTGCAAACCGTCTCAACTTTAATCCCGCAATTCAGTTCGACGGGGTAAATGATCAACTGGTAATTACCAATGGTATTTTGGGAGCCGCAACCTATACTAACGTGTATGTATTTGCGGTTGTTCGTACCAATACTGTTTCGGCTAGTTCCGTTTTCCTGGAGAACCTGCCCGCAGGTAACAGACTCAATGTGCATATTCCCTGGTCGGATAATTCTTTATACTGGGATGCTGGTTCTACCGATGCCAACCAACGAATAAACACCCCCTGGGTAAGTGCTGTTAACCAAAGCTATTTATGCTCATTTACCGCGAGCACAACCGCCACTCCATCCGGGCAACGACAGGATATCTATAGGAATGGTCTGATCCTGGCCAATGACAATACGATGACTTCATTTGTCGGAGGCAATAACAACTTCTCGATTGGAAATGGTTTTGGTTTCTTCAATGGAGAAGTGGCAGAGTTTGTTGTATATACAGGTGCGCTCACCGTGGCTCAACTTAATCGTATTCACTCCTATCTGGCTATTAAATACGGCATTACCATTGACCAATCTACGGCTCGAAACTATATAGCATCGGACAATTCAGTTGTCTGGAATGCGGGCACCATGGCCTCTTATGCCAATGACATTGCGGGTATCGGACGGGATGGAAACGCCACGCTCGATCAGAGAAAATCAACATCAAGCAACACGCCTGCTGATGTTATAACAATGGCCAACAGCAGCATTTCGGCTCCAACGGCATTAAGCGCTGATCTTCAATTTCTGGTATGGGGACATAATGGACAAGCGCTGAGCGCTGACCCTGCAGGTTCGTCGTTTGTTCATAATGGCACAACCATACAATCGGCTATCAAGCGTGTATGGGGCACCTTCAAAACAGGAACTCCCGCTGGTAACGTGATTGTTCAAGTGAACATGAGTCAGGTTGGTAACGGGACAAACGCCAATGCGGACATCAGGCTGCTTGTGGATAATGATGCCACATTCGGAAATGCGTCTGCCGGCGAGCGCGTCATAGCACCCACGGTTGGTTTTGGTGCAACCGGTGGGTTAGTGGAATTTGCTGTTCCATATGCCAACCTGGCCGCAGGCCAAAGCTTTATTACCCTCGGTACCGTCAACAGTGCAACGGCGCCATTGGTTACCCCGA
>DNZD01000081.1 GCA_003504855.1 Cytophagales bacterium | reverse complement strand
TACCGGCCCTCCAACAGAAGGTTACCCAGCGTCCGGTTGTTTAATATACGTTCCAAATGGACCTCTTTTCTGCTTACATTTGTTACGTGGTAACGCCCTGAATTACAAAACCATGAAAAATTATCTTTTGATCGCTTTTCTGATGTATGCCGGTGCCACTGTGGCCCAGGATCAGGTGAAGCACGAAGGCCCTGTGAAATGGCTGACCTTTGAGGAGGCCGTGGAGCGATCCAAGACCGAAAAGCGCAAGATATTTATCGACGTGTATACCGATTGGTGTGGTTGGTGCAAGGTGATGGACAAGAACACCTTCAGCGAACCCAATGTGGCCAAGATCCTCAACGAGAAGTTTTATCCCGTAAAATTTGATGCCGAACAGACCGCAGATGTTGTCTTCAATGGCACTACGTTCAAGTTCGTTCCGTACGGCAACAAAGGCTCCCATCAGCTGGCCATGGCTTTGCTGAACAATCAGATGTCATACCCCACCGTGGTTTTTCTGAATGAGGAATTTGCCATTATACAGCCTCTTCCCGGTTATCAGAAACCAGAAGAGTTTCACAAGGTGATTTCGTTTATCGGAGAAGATTTCTTCAAGAAGATGAAGTGGGCCGACTTTCAGAGTGTTTACAAGTCGCCGTATACAGCCGCCACCAACGGTGGTTCAGGACACTGATATCCCGCGAAGTAGCCTTGGCAAAAGGACATAAAAAAACCCTCGCAAGAGGGTTTTATATTTTCATGGGTTTCGGGACTAGTTACCCTGACCCTTTTCTTCCTGCTCTTTCGTGACTTTGCGGTTGTCGATGTAGGCCAGGGCGTTTACAAATCCAAACGCAATGGCGATGATGAGAACAAATAAGTTAGCTCCGTCTCCTACAACTTGGTCAAACATGGCAATTTTGTTTAATAGTGCGTTTCAAAGGTAAGCTTTCGGCAGAATCCGGCAATAGTCGGGGGCGGCATTTTTGTTGCCTGGCTCAGAGGCCGAGCTCCTCCCGGTTTTTCTTCAGCACCTCGAGGATAAATGCAATGTGGACCGACAGTTCTACCCCCAGCAATTCGGCGCCCTTATACACTTCCTCGCGGTCTACCTTGGCGGCAAATCCCTTGTCTTTGAGTTTCTTGATCACCGATTTGGGCTCCAGCGTTTGAATGCCCTCAGGGCGCACCTGGGCGCAGGCGACGATAAATCCGGTAAGCTCATCTGTCGCCAGCAGGGCCTTATCCAGCAACGTGTCATACGACACACCCCACTTGGTATAGTGCGCCGCGATGGCATGGGCAATCTTCTCTTCGCCCTGTTCCCGCAGTTTGGCTACGATGATGGCGGGGTGCTGCTCCGGGTAAACCTCATAGTCCGCATCGTGCAACAGGCCGGCGACTGCCCACTCATCAGGGTTCTCCTTAAAATGAATGGCGTAGGCTTCCATCACCAATTCTACCGTGCGCATGTGACGCAGCAGGCTGGCACTTTTTGTCATGGAGGACAATAGGGTCCTCGCTTCGTCCCGGGTAATCATGGTGTTAGCGGCTTTTCCGTTTGCTGATCATAAACAGGTTGGCGAAGGCGATAATGGCCGCCAGTCCGAGCACTACGGCCACCACGACAATCTGGGTGTTTCGCAGTTCAAGTGTCTTCATCTGACCGTTCAGATACAGCGCCTCGATTTCTTTTTCCTTTTCCCGCAATTCCAAAGCGGTTTCCATTTGTGCGATCTTCTTGCTGCTCTGTTCGCCATATACCTTTTCCTCTGCTTCATCATACAGGGTCAATGTCTCATAGGCAGCCTTGTAGTTGTTTTGTCGAGCATACGTGCCGGCGAGTCCTTTCAGAATCTGGGGGGTGTACAGATCAGCGCCAAGTTCTTTCGCCAGGGCCATGGCGTCATCGAGATACTCTTTGGCTGGCACGGGCTGATTGGCTTTCATATACACCGTACCAATGTTGGTGAGCAGGGATACTTCGGCAACGCGGTTATTTTGCTTCCTCACCAGGTCAAGTGCGCGCAAATAATATTCAACGGCCCGCTGCGGATTCCCTTGCCGGAAATAGAGGTTACCGATATTGATCAATGGATCGGCGAAGGGATCCTTGTATTGTTCACTCAACTTATAGGCCTCTGTGTAATACTTCAGTGCCTGATCCGGCATGTTGAGATCAGCATGCAGGTTACCGAGGTTATTCATGGATCCCACAATCCGGACCGGATCGCCGATAGCCACAAAACCAGCGTGTGATTCCTCAAAGAACTTCAGCGCTTTGTGGTAGTCCTTTTTCATGGAATAGATGTTGGCAATATTGTTCTTCGATGTGGCAATGCCTTCACCGTTTTGAATGCGTTCATAGATCTCCAGGGA
Source organism: Cytophagales bacterium (assembly GCA_003504855.1). GTDB lineage: Bacteria > Bacteroidota > Bacteroidia > Cytophagales > Cyclobacteriaceae > ELB16-189. Next base: position 5,472 of record DNZD01000081.1, on the reverse strand, counting down.
CTTCATATAGTTTTCCAACGATACTTCGAGGGCGCCCTGGTTGCGATAAGCAACACCCAGGTTGTTGTAGGACGCCGCCATGCCCTTGTCATCTTTTACCATGCCGGCCAGGTTTAATGCTTCCCGGGTATAGGTGATGGCCTTGACCGGATCGGAATTGATGTAAGCGCGGAAGAGCTCATTCATGATATTCACTTTTTGAGCGCCTTCAGCCTGGGGCAGGGCTTGTTCGAGACTGTCAGCTGTTTGTGCAGATGCCGATGAACCGACAATAAGTATGAGGGCCAGGAGCACGGGAACTTTCATGTGGGGTACGGTTGGAAACCCGAATTTAAGATTTTTCCTACCGATTGCTGACCTTTCACAGACAGGGCTTACAAGTTGCCGGATATTTTGCCAACTTTATTACATGGGGAAGAATCTACTAATTGTTATTGCCCTCTTGTTCTTTACGGCCAGTGTTTGCCTTGGACAGGATGAGGCTCAGGTAATGGAGCCTGTGAATCAGTTGTTTGAAGGCATGCGCACCGGGGACAGTGCCATGGTGCACCGGGTTTTTCATCATTCGGCCCGTATGACCTCGGTGAAAACCGATGGGACTATCACGGATGATGCGTTGGCCGGTTTTCTCAAGGCGATTGGCACACCCCATACCGAAGTCTGGAATGAAGTAATCTGGAAACCCGTCGTGCAGGTTGACGGAACCTTTGCCCAGGTTTGGACGCCTTATGCATTTTATGTGGGCAAGCGCTTCAGTCACTGCGGCGTCGATGCATTTCAACTGGTGAAGACGGCTGCGGGCTGGAAGATATTTCAGTTGAGCGATACGCGTCGCAAGGAGAAATGCGAAATCCCCGAAGAGATCAGTAAACGATTCAAATGAAACGCCTGTCGATCCTGCTATTGATCCTGTTGGGTGCCGGTTTGGTTCGGGCCCAATCAGATATTACCACGTTCATTCTCGTGCGCCATGCGGAAAAGATGAACGATGGTACCAAGGACCCGGAATTATCTGAAGCAGGGAAGAAGCGCGCAGAGTTGCTGGCCACCTTGCTCAAGCGCACAAAAATCGATGCAATCTATACTACGGCTTTCAAGCGGTCCAGAAATACAGTTGTCCCGCTGGCCGTGTCAAAGGGTTTGGGTGTTGTTGCTTATGACCCGGCGGACCTTACCGAGATTGACAGGATTTTTGAGAAATGGCGTGGGGGAACAGTGGTGCTGTGTGGACATTCCAACACCATTCCGGCTGTGATCAACTACCTGACGGATGACAAAGACAAGGTGCAGACTTTTGCAGACGACGAGTACAGCAACCTGGTCTTTGTGGTGCTCTCAGAACGGCATAAGACCAAGGTGACCTGGTTGACCTATTAAATAACCTGTATGGTGCGGTTGACGATACTATTGTGTTTGTTATCGTTCGGTCTTCGGGCTCAGCAGGACGAGATCCGCAAAAGCATTTATTTTGATGGTGGCAGTTATTTTATTGATGCGTACCAGGCGGGTGATCTCGCCCATTGGCTGGACTCTATTCCTAACATGCTCGACAAATATGAGATTCAACTGATCAGCCATACCGACCCCATCGGAGGCAAGCGGTACAATGAATGGCTTTCGCGGATGCGGAGCGAAGCTGTCTTTCAAATCCTGCTGGACCGGGATATTCCGGAGAAAGTTATTCACATTAAGGACTGGGGTTTGGAGAATCCGGTGTATGCCAATGATAATTTTATGGGCAGAATCAAGAACCGACGGGTCGACGTGATCCTGAGGCCGGTAGTTTTTTGAAAATTAATTGACGTTCGCTGATCGCATTCCTCTTTCCCTTTCCCTTTCCCTTTCCCTTTTCCAACTTCCAGCTTCCAACCTCCAACTTCCACCCTCCGGCTTCCACCCTCTAACTTCTTACCTCTTACCACTTACTTCTCACCTCTCACCTCCAACTTCCAACCTCTTACCACTCACCACTTACCTCTCATCTCCACCCTCCAACTTCCAACTACTTACTACTTACTACTTACCACTTACCACTTACCTCTCACCTCCAGCCTCCTCCGTCCGCTTCCGGACACCTTTTTTCACTCCCGGACGTATTTGGTGCAACCATTTGCCTGTTCTGCCGTCTAATCCCTAAATACTGCCCATGGCACCATTATTGGCTAAGGAAGCCAGGTGCCCAGGCGCGACCGATACCCTTATGATCAAACTGAAGAACATCGACAAGTTTATTGACACGCGCTTTCAGCGGACCTTTATCCTTAAAAGTATTGACCTGGAGGTGCAGCAGGGTGAATTTGTGACCCTGATGGGACCCAGTGGAGCCGGCAAGTCTACGTTGATGAACATCATCGGCATGCTCGACGAGCCATCGGCAGGGGAGTACTTCTTCTTTGATGAGCCCGTGCACAAAATGAAGGAGCGGCAAAAGAGCGACATGCATAAGAACTACATCGGCTTCATCTTTCAGGCCTATCACCTGATTGATGAACTGACCGTGTATGAAAATATTGAGACGCCCTTGTTGTATAAAGGCGTGAATGCCAGCCAGCGCAAGAGCATGGTGGCGGAATTGCTGGATCGCTTTAATATGGTGGCCAAGAAGGACCTGTTCCCCGAACAGCTGAGCGGTGGTCAACAGCAGTTGGTGGGGATTGCCCGGGCTATCGTGGGGCAGCCCAAGTTATTGCTGGCGGATGAACCCACCGGTAACCTGCACTCGGAGCAAGGCAAGAAGATCATGGATATTTTCCAGAAGCTGAACGAAGAAGGAATTACCATCATTCAGGTGACGCACTCCGAAGAGAATGCGTTGCGCGGCAAGCGCATTGTGAAAGTGGTGGATGGAACGATTGAGTCAGATGTATTGGTGAACGCAAAGTAATATTGAGTATGAAAAGAGGTTTGTTGTTGATGGGGCTGTTGGCCGGTTTGACGCTCGGGGCTGTAGCCCAGAAGGTATTGACGTTTGAGGATGCCGTGAAGCTGGCCCTTGATAATAGCGTGTTGCTGAACCAGCAAAAGAATAACCTGGAGTACAACCAGATGCAGAAGACTTCCAGCATCGCCTCCATCGGACCTAGTGTTACCCTGGGCGGTACTGCCCAGCAATTCAATGGTAACTCCTTCAACCAACAACAAGGCCGGGTAATCATCGGTGTGCGGGATAACGTATCGGGTAGCATCAACGCCAACATGAACCTCTTCAGTGGATTTGCCCGCATCAACAGCATCCGTCAATACAGCAACCTTGCCGATGCGCAGTCCTATTTCGTGAAGCGCACTGCTCAGGATGCGATTAACACGGTCGCCGGACAATACCTGACGGTCATGCTCGATGTTGAACTCCTTCGCATTGCCAAACAAAACTTTGAAGCCCTCAACAAGCAACTGGACCAGGTCAAAGAGCAGGTTCGGCTGGGAGCCAAGTCACCCGTTGATGAATATAATCAGGATGCACTCACCAAAGCGGCGGAACTGCGGATGGTGCAGGCGGAGGTTAACCTGAACAATGATAAGACCACGCTGACGCAATCATTGCTCATGGATCCGTTTGAACAATACGACGTTGAGAAGCCGGCCTGGGATCTGAACAAACTTGGCTATGATGGCCTCACCATGGAAGACCTGGCGGAGAAGGCCAAGGCGCAACGGGGCGACTATCAACGGGCTGTGAGCAGTGAATTAAGTGCCAAGTTTGGCATGCGCGCTTCGCGTGGATTTAATATGATGCCTTCGGTCTATCTTTTCGGCAGCTATGGATCTTCTTACAACTTTGCCCACGACCAACCAGACTCCGTGCAGGTGAATGGCGTGATGGTGCGCAACCAGGCATCGTTCTCAGATCAGTTCAAGACCAACAACGTCTACAAAGCGTATGGTATCCAGGTAAACATTCCGTTGTTCAATGGGCTGCAGTACCGCACTACTGTGGCGCAGCAAAAAGCGTTGTATGAGAATGCGCAATGGACCAAGAAAAGTCTGGAGTACCAGATCAAAAACGATGTGATCAGGGCTGTTCGCAATTATGAGGCAGCGCGCAAGGCCTATCAGGTGAGTGTGGATCAGCTAACGGCCGCGGAGGCAGCCTTCGAACTGGAGAAGGAGCGGTACAACCTGGGTGTTACAAACTTTGTGGACTTCACGAATGCCAACCGCGTGCTGGTGCAAGCCCAGACCGACAAGGCCCAGAACGAATACAAGCTGGTATTCCAGCGGATCTCGATAGAGTACGCTGTGGGCACCCTGAAAGCAGACGACCTTGAGTAGGGAGTAGTAAGTAGTAAGTAGTGAGTGGTAAGTGGTAGGGGCGCTCTACTTACTAATTACTTCTTACTAACTACTTGGGCCCCTCTTTCCAATTTTCCCGTTTCCCGACCATTCCCTATATTTGCAGCCCCTCAATTAAACCCGGGGGTCGTCCTGATTGGTTTCCGGGCGAATTATCAACTAAAAGTGTTGCCAGCGCGCCCGGCTGCCAACATGTATCCCAGGGCAAATTAGCATGGCTAAAGTTCAAAAAAGCGGCGATTCTAAGGCTCCCAAGACCGAAGCAGCGCCCAAAAAGCCCCTCGCCGTTAAAGGCGCAGCAGAAGATGTCGATGTGAAATCCGCCGAGGTAGAACTCGAGCAGGACGAACTCGCGGCCTTCAAAGCTGCCAAGCGTGCTGAGGAAGAAGAAGGTCTTAACCGCGTAATCCGTGACGTAACTGCCCGCAAGAGCACTGGTGCCTCTACCGTGTCGCTGGAAGGTTTCGACTGGGAAGCATTTGACCGCAAAGGTTTCGGCGAAGGGTATAACACCGGCGATCGCGACAAGATGATGAAACTCTACTCAGGTACCGTCGCCACGGTAAGCAACAGCGAAGTGGTGAAAGGCACTGTGGTAGGTATCAACAACCGTGACGTGATCCTGAATATCGGATTCAAGTCAGACGGCCTCGTGCCCCTGGCTGAATTCAAGGACATGCCCAACCTGAAGATTGGCGATCAGGTGGACCTCTTCATAGAAGAGCGCGAAAACGCCATGGGTCAGTTGGTATTGTCCCGCCGCAAGGCCAAGCTCGTGAAGGGCTGGGAATATGTACAGACTGCCCTCGACAAAGACGAAGTCATTGAAGGTTTTGTAAAACGCCGCACGAAGGGTGGTTTGATTGTCGATGTATTCGGCATCGAAGCCTTCTTGCCTGGTTCACAGATCGACGTGAAGCCGATCCGCGACTTCGATATCTATGTAAATAAGAACATCGAGGTGAAAGTGGTGAAAATCAACTACACCAACGATAACGTAGTGGTATCGCATAAGGTCCTCATCGAGAAAGACCTCGAGCAGCAGAAGGCCGCTATCCTCACCAACCTCGACAAGGGTCAGGTGTTGGAAGGGGTGATCAAGAACATGACCAACTTTGGTGTGTTCATCGACCTCGGCGGTGTAGACGGCTTGCTCCACATCACCGATATTTCATGGGGACG
>DNZD01000083.1 GCA_003504855.1 Cytophagales bacterium | reverse complement strand
TCCACACCGTTTTCAAACCGTCGATGCAATCGCCAGCGTTCGAGGGGATATAGAAATAGCTCGCGCTTAACTTCAACTTCACCATGTCGCAGGAGGAGGTCATGGATCCTGGATTCTACGGCCGACTGATGTGCGGGGTCACTCAATTCGGCAAATACCTGAAACGAGTAGTTACCCCAGTTATCTTTGTTTCGCTTGACCCAATCGCGGGTTTCGTTGAGCTTCCAGGGGATTAGACAATCAAACTGAAACGATGAGTTGGTCGGCACATCCCGCAGGATGCCTGTAACCTGTAACTCATCCTGATTGTCGAGGCGGATTACCTGTCCCATGGCGTCTTTTTCGCCAAACAGCGCCCGGGCGACAGATTCTGTGATTACTATGGAATTAGGTTGTTCGAGTGATTGTCGCGGACTGCCGCTGATCATTGGGAATTCGAACATTTCCAGGAATTCCTCACTGGCATAATAACCCACTTTGTTGATTCGATTTTCACCAACTGTAAGCAGGTGATCCCCACTCCAGTCGGTTACGGCGGTCCTGATCAGGCGTGCGTCTTCTGTTTTCAGCCCCTCATACAAGGGCAGGGGCACCGAGGTCCAGGAGTTTATTTTTCCGTCGAATTCGGCATTTATCCATACCTGATACAAGGTATTGAGCTTGGGATGAAAGCGGTCAAAGGATATCTCGTCAAAGACCCATAGCAGGATTAGCAGGCTGCAACTGATCCCGGTGGCTAGCCCAAAGATGTTGATGAACGAGTAAACCTTGTTCCGGAACAAGTTCCGCAGGGTAACGACGAGGTAGTTCTTGATCATAGAGGAGTTGTGAATCCAATACTTCACAAACCGCAAAAGGTTGCTTAAGACCATCGCGAATAGTCATAGCGGTATCAGGAGACTACGCTTTTTTGGCTCAGGAAGGCCACTCTGTTGACAAAAAGGGCTGAAAATGAGCCCAAAATGTAAAAAAGTGGTATAAAGTGGGTGAAAGTGGTTGAAAATGTAGTTTTTCTCTTTATGTTTGCTTTAGGAGAAAAAGACAACCACTACGTCTATGACTTTCTTCACCAGTGAGTACGAGAGTAAACTTGATGCCAAGGGCAGGCTTGTACTGCCTTCGCGGATCAAATCCCAGCTGCCCGAAGGGGATAGCCAGGAATTGGTTATTCGCCGTGGTTTCGAGCCTTGCTTGATCGTTTACCCCATGGTGGAGTTTAAAAAGGTCTTCTCGAAAATTTCAGGTCTCAGTGAGTTCAACGAAGAGTACCGCAAACTCCAGCGGAACTTTTTGTCGGGGGTCGTAACGGTCGAATTGGATGCCAATGGCCGTTTTTTGATTCCCAGGAACATGCTGACGTATGCACAGCTCGAAAAAGAAGTCTTGCTGGTGGGTACGGGAAGCAAAGTTGAGATCTGGAATCGCAGTGTATACGAGAAGCACCTGATCCAGGACCCGGGTGAGTTGTCAAAACTGGCAGAGAAGTACCTGAACGAGTGATGTGCCCTGCACCCACCAGCGTTCAGTTCAACTTTTCTTTCATGTTACTCCAGGCTGCCAGTGGCAGACTGCAGTCATTACTTAATATAAAGTCAAAGGGGGTAAAGGCCCCTGATGTTCATTGGAAAACTAAAGAATCGAAACGCTAACCGTAGCAAACGATGTATCACCGGCCGGTCATGTTAACGGAATGCCTTGAGGGCTTGCAGGTTAAGTCGACCGGGACCTATGTGGATGCCACATTCGGCGGCGGCGGACATAGCATGAAGATTCTCGAGCAATTGACCGAAGGCAGGCTAATTGTTTTCGACCAGGATGATGACGCCCGGAAACAGGCTGAAAATATTCAAAGTCGTTCTTTCACATTTTGTCAGGCAAACTTTAGATACCTCAAGCAGTATTTGAAACTCCATGGGGTAGCCCAGGTAGACGGCATACTCGCAGATCTGGGCATTTCATCGCACCAGATCGATACGCCGGGTCGGGGATTTTCCACCCGATTTGAAGGACCCCTCGATATGCGCATGGATACAAAGGCACCGGTCACGGCGGCCTCCTTACTCAACAGCAGTTCGGAGGAGCAGTTGCACAAGATCCTTGGCATGTACGGCGAGGTGCGCAACGCGAGAACCCTGGCTTCGGCCATGGTACGCCAACGGGCCACCGCACCGTATCGCACCAGCCAGGATTTGTTGGCCGTGCTTTCGCCGCTGGCGCCACGCGGTAAGGAATTCAAATACTATGCCCAGGTATTTCAGGCGCTGCGCATCGAAGTGAACAAAGAGTTGGAAGCATTGGAGAGCTTCCTGTTGCAATGCGGTGAAGTAATTGCTCCAGGCGGGCGATTGGTGATTATGAGTTATCACTCGCTGGAAGACAGAATGGTAAAGAACTACATGAACACGGGAAAAGTGTACGGGGAGTTGGAAAAGGATTTTTACGGCAACCCCCTGCGCCCTTTCCGGGCCATCAACCGCAAGCCCATCGAGGCTTCGGACGAGGAAGTAAGAGAAAATAACCGGGCCCGAAGCGCCCGACTGAGAATAGGAGAACGGGAACCAGTACGGCAGTAAATATGAGCGAGAACAAATTCAGAATTGGTGGACCAGAACGGGTGAATGAACCCCGGGTGAAGCAGCCGTCTTCCGGCGGCGGCCCGAGTGTCTTTTCTGGCCTGGAAAAACGCTTGCAACTGGAAACTTATTTTGATGAAGGGTTCCCCGTACAATATCTGCCCAAGATTCTGTTCGGACTTTTTCTCGGCTTGCTCTACATCAGTAATACCCACTATGCCGAGAAGACAGTTCGCAAAATTGATCGGGTACAATCAGAAGTAGAAGACTTGCGCGCCGACTACACCACGCTGAAGTCAGACCTTATGTATGCCAGCAAGCAAAGTGAAGTGGCCCGCAAAGTAAAATCATTGGGATTGAAAGAGAGTTTGAATCCCCCTACGAAAGTTGTGGTTGAGGAGTGAACATTAAGAAATCCATATTGATCCGTGTACGGCTGGCGTTTCTCGCCGTCGTAGTCTTTGCTGTTTGTGTAGCGGCCAAGATTGGTCACATCCAGGTGATCGAAGGGGAGAAGTGGATTCGCATGGGCAACGAAATCTCTTTCGATTACAAAAAGATGAAAGCCACCCGGGGTAACATCTACTCCGATAATGGAAGTCTGCTGGCCACCTCGCTGCCATTTTATAAGGTAGCCATGGACCCTACGCTGGTGAAGAAAGAAATATTCGATGCGGGTATCGACTCTTTGTCCATGCTGTTGTCACGGCACTACAAGGACCGTTCAGCAACCGACTACAAACGTATGATTCGCGATGCGCGGGTTACCGACAAGCGATACATCACCCTGAACCGCAAACAGATTAACTACCAGACCAAAAAGGAAATGGCATCCTGGCCAATCTTCAGGGAAGGCCGTTTGCGCGGTGGCGTGTTATTCGAGAAAATGGATGTGCGTTATCGCCCGTTCTCCAACCTGAGCCGTCGTACCATCGGTTTTGTCAATGAAAATGGGAAAGGTGTTGGCCTGGAATTCAGTTTTGAAAAAGCACTTGGCGGACAAGATGGTGAAGCACTGTTTCAGAAAATTGCAGGTGACACGTGGAAGCCGGTATTCGATGCCAACAATGTAAAAGCCATCGATGGACTGGACATCCAGACCACGATCGACATTAACCTGCAGGACGTAGCCGAGACTTCGTTGTATCGTGCCATGCAGAGCCATAACGCTGACCAGGGTACGGTTGTCGTGATGGAGGTAAGTACGGGCCACATCAAAGCCATCTCCAACCTCAGCAGCGATGGCAATGGTGGTTACCTGGAAGAGTTCAACCATGCAGTAGGCGGTTCCTTCGAACCGGGATCCACGTTCAAGCTGGCGACCATGCTTGCCTTATTGGAGGATACCAATATTGAATTATCTGACACCATCAACACGGGTCGCGGAGAGTACACTTTCTACAATAAGAAAGTACGCGACCACGAAGAAGGGGGTTACGGACGAATCACCATCCAGGATGCCTTCGAGAAGTCATCCAATATTGCCATGGCCAAATTGCTCGACAAGCACTTCGGCACCAAGCCAGGCAAGTTCCTGGAGCATGTTGATGAACTACACCTCTCTCAGCCGCTCGGCCTTCAGATCAACGGAGAGTCGTTCCCCAAAATTTCACGCCCTAAAGACAAGAACTGGAGTGGCATCACGTTGCCCTGGATGGCTTATGGTTATGGCTTTGAGATTTCGCCCCTCCATACCCTGGCTTTGTACAATGCCGTTGCCAACAATGGCAAAATGATCAAGCCCATGTTTGTGACGTCCATACGTCAGGCAGACGAAGTGATTCAGGAATTCGAAACGGAAACACTGAATCCTAAAATATGCTCCAATGAGACGCTAAACCAACTGAAGATATTATTGGAAGGCGTAGTGGATCGGGGTACGGCCAAGAACCTGCGCAACTCCTACTATCGCATAGCCGGCAAAACGGGTACCGCCGTAATCCTGAAGGATGGTCGCTATGAAAAGAAGTACATCACTTCGTTTGTTGGTTATTTCCCGGCCCATGCGCCAAAGTATTCTGCCATTGTGCTGATCAAGAATCCGAAAGGCATTTACCAGTATGGTAACAGCGTGGCCGGTCCGGTATTCAAAGAGATCGCCGACAACATCTATTCGCGTGACCTGCAATTACATGTGGCCATGGAGAAAAAGCCAAACCTGGAGCTTGGCGTGTTCCCCACTATCCGGGCAGGATATCAGCCAGACCTGGTGCTGCTTTGCAATGAGTTGGGTATTTCAAACCACTCCCAGACTGATGAAGAGTGGATCCGTGCTGCGAAAAACGGGAATGCCATTACGTGGAGGCGCAACGCCATCATCAAAGACCTCGTGCCGGATGTGCAGGGCATGACCCTCCGTGACGCCATTTATTTATTGGAGAAGGCCGGGTTAAGGGTCGAACATCAGGGCAAAGGCCGGGTGTCGGATCAGTCACTTAATCCGGGAACCCGCATTTCAAAAGGCACCAGAATCCGTATTCACCTGAATTCATGATGGAACTACGCGACATATTATACGGCGTACGCATCACATCGACTTGTGGGGACATGGATCGCTCGGTACAGGGCGTGGCTTTTGATTCCCGACAGGTGAAGCCTGAATTTATTTTCGTTGCCCTGAAGGGTACCAAGTCGGATGGACATGGTTTTATTGAAGGTGCTATCCGCGATGGTGCAACAACCATTGTATGCGAAGTGTTGCCTGAACAAGTCGACAGCCGCATCACCTACATCACCGTCAAGAGCACGACCAAATCATTGGGTATCATTTGCGGTAACTTCTACGGCAACCCTTCCCGCAAACTGAAGTTGGTTGGCGTAACGGGTACCAATGGAAAGACCACCGTTGCTACCTTATTGTATAAACTGTTTGGAGCACTGGGTCACCCATGCGGATTGTTGTCCACCGTTGAAAATCGAATTCTTGATCAGGCCATTCCCT